>NZ_JDWE01000053.1:0-29361 GCF_000685765.2 Frankia sp. BMG5.23 | reverse complement strand
CGGCTGTCACAGAACGTCATCGGTGGCGTTTCCGCCGGCGCCGGAACCCACCCTCACACGCGCTACTCACAGCGACGAAACAGCAGCCGGGCCCGGATCCTCACACCACCACCGGCCCCAGCCCCCCGCACCCCGTCTCACACCGTCTACCTGCACAAACAGACTTTGCGGGTCACCCTGTGGGGTTGAGCCATGATGCGGCGATGGCCGTGGAACGACTCTTTACCCCGCGGAGCGGAACCGTCCTCACCGGCTGGACAGTACTGGGAGTGCTCTGGCTGATAATTGGCGGACTGAGTCTGGCCGCGTCCGTCCAGTCCATTTATGTGCGGGTCTTCAGACTGAAGCCATTCGGGCTACGCGGCCTACTGGCCCAGGTCGGCTGGCTCTGCGGATTGATCTTCTTTCTCGTCGCTACCACGAGTCTCGGGGCGCTGCTCACCGGCACCGTGGCTGGTCAGGTCTGCTACGGCCTGGTAGCCACCGTGATCCTGGCGCTCTTCTTGTGGGTCGGGGTCCGGGTACTCACCATCGGCCGGATGAGCTGGCGGGACTCGTGGCCGACAGCCCTGTTCACGACGATCGGCCTGACTGGTCTGGGTGTCGTCAGCCGGCTGGCATTCTCGGCTTCCATCGTGGCGAACGAGCGCAGCTATGGCGGGATCGGGGTCGTGTTCACCATCCTGTCGTGGCTGATCGGTTTCGGTGTCGTCCTCATCGGGGGGGTAATCGTCGGCACGTGGTATCTCGACACCGAGCTGTCGGTCGCCGGCATCCTCAGAAAGTTTCACATCGGGAGGAGGACGGGCCGAGACCAAGCCCGGAAATCATGAGCTGAGCCGGTGCGCGGATCGGCGCCGAGGGCCACAAGGGCCAATGACGTGTGACCTGGTGTTGATCGTGTCCGGCGGACAGCAGGAGGTGACGCTGTGTAAGCGGCTGATCTGGTTGACTGGCGTCCTGCCCGTCTTACCCTAGGTTCAGGGGCGTCAACGTCGCCTCCACAGGGTCCAAGCCGGGCACCCGCATCGGCCGCAATCCGAGCCGGGCCGGTAGTGCTCGTGGTCATGACGCGCATGGCCGCAGCGGCAGCGCAGGATGAGTAGACCGCGGATCGACCTCACAGGGTCACCTCCGTCCGGATGGGAGTAATAAGTGAGCTAGATAAGTGAGTTAACTGCCTAAATGTCGTATGTGAGCTGGTCTGCTGGGTGTGTCTAGACGTTCGGGCGGAGATCGTCCAGGTCGTCCTTCCCTGCCGGCCCGGGACGCCCGCCTGGCCCTCGTCCACGACTCGGCGCCTTCTGCGCGTGACCACCCCGCGACTCGGCCCGGCTACGATCGGGTGGCACGAGGAACGTCCGTGACGGGGCGGTTTATCGTCTCCAGGTCCTGAGCGCCATAGCAAGCGACCCATCGGGAGACGATAGGGATCATGAGAATCTCGAGCGGGACCGGGGCATCGGGCACCTCGGCCGGGCGCCCCGCCGACGGGCGGCGGGGGGGAAACGCGCCGCCCGAGGCGAACGAGCGCGCCGTCATCCGGCGCCGGTGGTGGCCACGCCCGGCGGTGCGGCCGGAACCCGGGCGGCCCGGCGCCCGCCGGGGCCTGTCCGCCCGGTCTGGTCCGGTCGGTCGGGGGTCCGCGGCCTCTCCCGTCCCTCCTGTCCCTTCCGCACAGCCTGCCCCCCAGGCACCGCGTGCCCCGTCTGCCTCACCGGCGTCGTCTGCCTCACCGGCGTCGTCTGCCTCACCGGCGTCGTCTGCCTCACCGGCGTCGTCTGCCTCACCGGCGTCGTCTGCCTCACAGCCGTCATCTGCCCCGCCGTCGACGACATCACCCGGCGTCCGTCCCGGCAGGAAGAGCGGCCGGATGCCCGTGCTGCCCCCCTGGAAACAGCCGTGGGCGCCTCGGATCGCCGCGCTGCTGGCTCTGGTTGTCGGCCTGGTGGACGTCATCTCCGCGGTCACCCCGGAGTGGCGCTCCCGCCTGGAGGACCTGCGGGTGCTCCTGCCCCCCGCGGCCTCCCAGCAGGCCGCCGCGTTCACCGTCGTCGTCGGCATGCTGCTCGTGCTGCTGACGCCGGGGCTGCGCCGCCGCAAGCGGCGGGCTTGGCGGGCCGTGGTGGTCCTGCTCGGCGTGAGCATCGTGCTCCACGTTGCCAAGGGTCTGGACTACGAGGAGGCGGCCGGATCGGCCGCGCTGCTCATCGCCCTGCTGCTGGTCCACGGGGAGTTCCGGGCCAAGGGCGACCCGTCGACGCGTTGGCGGGCGCTCGGCGTCGGCCTGCTGCTCACTGTCGTCTCGATCGGGATCGGGTTCCTGCTGCTTTATGTGCGCCAGGACCGGATCGTCGGCCCGCATTCGCTGTCCGCCCAGTTCGAACAGATCGTCGAGGGACTCGTCGGGATCCCCGGTCCGCTACGGTTCACCTCCGACCGGTTCTCCGGCCTCGCCGCCCGCGTGCTGCTGACGATGGGCCTGTTGACCATAGTGACCACCGGCTACCTCGCGCTGCGACCGCCCGAGCCCCGGCCCCGGCTGACCGACTCCGACGAGGAACGGATACGTGCCCTGCTGGCCCGGCACGGCAAGGCCGACTCGCTGGGATACTTCGCGCTGCGGTCGGACAAGTCGGTGATCTGGTCACCGACCGGCAAGGCCTGCGTGGCCTACCGGGTGGTCTCCGGCGTGATGCTGGCCAGCGGAGACCCGCTCGGTGACCGGGAGGCCTGGCCGGGGGCCATCAGGGAGTTCCTGCGTGAGGCGGCCGATCATGCGTGGACGCCGGCGGTCCTCGGCTGCTCGGAGGCGGGTGGCTTCGCCTGGACCCGCGCCGGGCTGTGCGCGCTGGAATTCGGTGACGAGGCCATCGTCGACACGGCGTCGTTCACGCTGGAGGGCCGGGCGATGCGTAACGTTCGCCAGGCGGTCGCCCGGGTGGAACGCGCCGGCTACACCGCGGTCGCGCGGCGGGTCGGCGATCTCGCGCCGGCCGACATCGCCCGGCTGAAGGCACAGGCCGCTGCCTGGCGGGGTACCCAGACGGAACGGGGCTTCTCGATGGCGCTCGGCCGCCTCGGCGGCGGCGCGGACGGCGACTGCGTAGCCGTGATGGCGTTCTCCCATGACGCGGGTCCCCATGACGCGGGTCCCCATGACGCGGACGACCCGGTGAACGGTGCTCCGGGCCACCCGGCGAACGACACGACAAGCGGCATCGAGGACGGCACGTCGCATGCCGACGCGGCCGGCACCGAGCCCCGGCTGCGCGCCCTGCTGCATTTCGTGCCGTGGGGCCCCAACGGCCTGTCGCTGGACGCGATGACGCGGGACCGGACCGCCGACAACGGGCTGAACGAGTTCCTCATCGTCAGCGCCCTGCGCCAGGCCCGCGAGCTGGGCGTCGAACGGCTGTCGCTGAACTTTGCGTTCTTCCGGTCCGCGCTCGAACGCGGCGAGCGCCTGGGCGCCGGGCCGGTCATCCGCTGCTGGCGTTCCCTGTTAATATTCTTGTCCCGCTGGTTCCAAATCGATAGCTTGTACCGGTTCAACGCCAAATTTCAACCCACCTGGCAGCCCCGTTATATCTGCTACCCCGCCAGTTCCGAGCTACCACGGATCGCCTTGGCGATGCTCGAAGCCGAGGCCTTCCTGGTCTGGCCCTGCTGGCGCGACCATCTGTCCGGGCTATCCCGGTTGTCCCGACTATCCCGGTTGTCCCGACTGCCCCGGCCTGGGACGGCCGGCCTCCATCACCGTGCCCGAAGAAAGGACACCTCGACCGGCCCCGGGCCGGACTGACCATCACCTTCAGTCTACGTCGTCCATATTGTCTACGTCGTCCATATTGTCTACACCGTGGACACACTCGCAGGGGAGCGTGGATTTGGGGTCCCTGGTCGTCATCGGGAAGTGGTTCCTGCTGTCCCTGGCGGGAATGTCGCTCGCCTGCTGGGCAGGCTGCGGGTGGCTGGCCCACCGGCGCCGGGCGGGGCATCGGAACCGGGTGGGACGCCCCGCCGCGTTCGGGATGGGCGTCCTCGCCATGCTGCTCACGTTGGTGACGGCGGCGGATCTGGTCAATGCCTACTACGGCTACCTGCCGCGGGTCGACGACGTCATCGGGGTGAAGTCCTGGCCGACGGGGTCGGCGCGGGAGGCTGCGGCGCCAGCGCCGCCGCACCCGGACGGATCGGTTATCGACCTGTTGGTCCCCGGCACGCACAGCGGGTTCGGTGTGAAGGAGGCAAAGCAGGCACTGGTGTACCTCCCGCCCCAGTACTTCACCGAACCGCACGTCCGGTTCCCCGTCGTCTACCTTCTGCATGGCTCGCCGGGGGTGCCGGTCGACTGGTACCGGGCGGGCCGGGCCGCGCAGGTCGGCGCGCTGCTTGCCGGGGTCGGCCGGCCCGCGATCCTCGTCGCCCCGCGACTGAGCCACGGTTGGCTCGACGACAGCGAATGCGTCGACCGGCCCGGCGAGAACATCGAGACCTATCTGATCGACGACGTGATCTCGACGGTCGACCGGCGGTTGCGCGCCATCGCGGACCGAGCCGACCGGATCTTCGTCGGAATGTCCGCCGGCGGGTTCTGCGCGCTGAACCTCGGGCTACGCCACCGTGACCTCGTCGAGACGATCATTGATATGTCCGGGATGTCGAAACCGACCCACGACGGCGGGATGGTCGGCCTGTTCGGGAACCGGCCCGATCTCGCTCTGGTCGTGGCGGCGAACACCCCGGCCCGGTACGCGGCGACGCTCCCACCATTCCCGCCGATGCGGGTGTGGCTGGACTGCGGACATGGCGATCATGAGGCGTTGGGCGACACGGAGGCGATGGCCCGCGCCCTGGGGGAGCGTCCGGGCTTCGACGTCGTGCTGCGGCTGCGCCCCGGCGGCCACGACTTCGGCGTGTGGCGTCCGGCGCTTCGAGACAGCCTGCTGTGGGCGGTACCGCCCGGCGTGACCATCCGCCCGGCGTGACTGTCGGCCCCGTCCGCCCGGCGTGACCATCCGCCCGGCGCGACCATCCGCCCGGCGCGACCGTGGCACATCTGGTCGGCTGCCGCGGTGCCGGGAATGACAGCGCCGGGCGAAGACATTCTTCAGATGGGCCCTGCTTCTCGTCAGGCGGGAGTGTTCCGTGGCGTGCTCGATTCCAGGCCGGGGCGATCAGCGGGGATGGGCCGCGCCGGCGGAGAACATCCGAGGTGGACCGGGGGCCGGAGTCCCATGACCGTCCGCACACCGGCCCCCGCCGGAGGCGACGACGGTACCGCCAGAGGTGACGACGGCCCCGCCGGCGCGGAGCACGTTCACGGGGCCGAGGGCGCCGCCAGCCCGTGGTCGGGACGCCCGTGGTCGGTCGTGTGGCGGCTGCCGGTGACCGTAGGCCGGTTCCCGGTGACCGACTCCTTGCTCGGCGCCCTCGTCGCGGCGCGGGTGTTCCAGTACGTCGACCCGGCCACGGCGACCCGCTGGCAGTGGGCCATGAGCACAACCTTCGACCAGATGCGCCACCATCCCCTCGGGGTGCTTGTGGGCAGTATTCCGTGGCTGCCCGAGGGGCCGTTGGCGCCGTGGCTCATGTTCGCGGGCCTGGCCGTGGGCGGCTTGGAGGCGACGGCGGGAGGCGCCACCGCGCTGGCCGTCGTGCTGGGTGGGCACGCCGGGGCGACGTTGATCTCCCAGGGTGTGCTGGACCTGCGGGTCGTCACCGGCGGGTTGCCGCGGACCGCTCTGCACGTCCTGGATGTCGGGCCGAGCTATGTCGTGGCGACCGCCCTGACCGCGCTCGTGGTGCTGCCCTCCCGCCGGTCGCTGCGCGCTCTGGCGTCACTGACCTTCGTCGTCGTACTCCCCGTGATGATGAAGGGGGTGAGCCGTGGGGATCTCGACGCGGTCGGCCACACGGCGGCCCTCGCCCTCGGTGCGCTCGCGGGGCTCGCGCCACCGGTGCGCCGCCGCGCCGCGGCGCGGCGGGACACCGCTCGGTGGGACGCCGCCCGGCGCGGCTGGTGGGACGTCGGGGGGAACAGGAGGGCGAAGTCCGGCCACAAAGCGCGGTTTGGTGTGCGAAGATATCGTTGGATACGTGGACGGCGCGAGTCGGGTCTTGATCTGCATTTTTAGTGTGTGCCGCTGATCCGAAACGCCGGCACCAGCGGGCATGATGGTGGTAGCGTCCTGGCTGTCCGGTGCCACCACGGTCTGCTCGTCCAGTGCCCCATCGCAGGGATTTCCTGTCTCATCGAACCGCCAAAAAGGGTCTCGTCATGTCATCAAAGGGAAGATTTTCCTTCTGACTCTGGTGCAGGCAGCAACATTCTCAATCGCGGCTGGTTACAACCGTGACCAGTTGTTCCTTTGACGGAAGAGGAGCCAAGCGTGGCAAGTGTGATCGACGGCATCTACCGGATCAGCATCGCCGGGCAGCAGACCCTCACCGACGTGGGCGGGGGCAACCTCGTCCTTCTGCCTGACGGCAACGGCGGCGGGCAGGTGTGGCAGGTGCGGCGCGCCAACGACGACACCTACACGATCCGCAAGCCGTCCGGCGGGGCTTTTGTGAGCTTCGATGGTGACCCGGACACATTCGAGCGGGTACGTGTGCTCCCGGAGCCGCGTGAATGGAAGATCGCTGATGGTCCCCAGTCGGGTACCTTCACCATCGGTGTCCCGGACAATGAACTGACCCTGGGACTTCACCCGGCGCTCATCTACCCGCCGCTGGTTGCCCTGTCACCTATCTTCAGGGAGGACAGGGGCTGGATTTTCGAGGGCGTCGAGTAGTCGAGTAACCCGTCCACCCGGGGCCCGGCCCGGCCGGTGAACGAGGCCCTGCGCCGATGGCACGGGGAGCCGGGCGCCGTGCCGCGGATGGCAGCAGTTCGACCATCCGCGGCACGGTACATCGGTACATCGGTGCATCGCGGCCGAGAGCGAATCGGGCGAACCGGATAGAAAGGATTGATCGGACAAGACCGCTGGTCGGTCACCTCAGTCGCATCCTCTCGGTGGCGGCGCCGAATGCGGGCCCGATCCGCGATACTTCTGTGGGATGACCGATTCTGTCCGGCCTGCCCGGCGGGGAATGCAGGCTATCCTCGGCGACCGTCTCTGGCAGGCGTTGTTGTCATGCGGTTCCCGGTGCCATTTCCGGTCGCGGCAGGTGCTGCTGCGTCAGGGCGATCCAGATGATTTCCTGCTTCTGCTGACCACCGGCCGGGTAAAGGTGGTGCGCGTGGACGCGGAGGGCTCGGCCCTCCTGCTGGCGCTGCGCTCGCCCGGGGACATGATTGGTGAGATGGCGCGAATCGGAACCGGACGCACCGCCACGGTGCAGGCGATCGATCGATGCGAGGCGCATCGGGTCTCCGCCGCCACGCTCGACTCCTTCCTGCGGCGGCACGGTGTTCAGGGAGCGCTCGCTGACTACGTGGTGAGCAAGCTGTCCGAAACGGTTCCCTATCAGCATCAGCTCGTGCATTTCTCGCCGCGGCAGCGGGTCGCCCGCCTGCTGTTGGAACTGGTCGCCCTCGCCGGACCGGAGCTGCCCGATCCGATGCGGGTGCCGTTCTCGCTCGATGCCGTCGCGGAGTCCCTGGGGCTCGCCCGGAGCACGGTGGCCGCACATGTGGCGGCATTGCGAGAGGAACAGGTGCTGAGGCCGGGGCCACGGCTCGCGGTGGCGGATATCTCACGGTTGCGGGCCGAGGTGGGCATCACGACCGGCTGAGCATGCCGGTCTGGCCCGGCGGGCTCCAGGTCGTCCGCTGGTTCTCCGTTGACGGGAGCCGGTGGGCCGACGAGATGTGGTCCGTGCCACCGTTGAACCGTCCGTCGATGGACGTTTTTGTCACTCTTCCGCCGCGACGCTGAAGAACACGGGCACGACATCCGTGCTCTCCCGCGAACGCGAAGGATTCAGCGATGGCCTCTACACCGGTCCATGGCGGCACCGACAGCATGGCAATGCCCCCTTACCGGGCCCTGCTCGTCGTCGACATCAAGGATTTCAGCGGCTACCCCGGACGCTGGCACGAGGACATGACGCGGGCGGTGCCGGACATCCTCACCGGAGCGTTCGCGCGTTCCGGCTGGTCCGAATCACCATCGATGGAACGTTTCTCCGACACCACCGGCGACGGGTACGTGCTCGGCTTCGAGCCCTCGATGCTGCCGTTGCTCGTCCACCCGTTCCTGGACAACCTCCAGCAGGAGCTGGAGTACCGGAACAAGGTCGCGCACGTCGCACCTGCCGCGGCCGACCGGCCGCTGCGGATGCGGGTGAGCCTGCACGTGGGATCGACGACCGATTCGGGGATGAACCGGTTGGGTGACGGCAGCGGTGCGGCCCGTATTGCCCTGCACCGCCAGCTTGACGCCGCCGCGGTACGACACCTGCTGGAAGACTCGAATCCCCGGACGACCCTGGTGGCCGCGATCCTGTCGTCACGGACCTACGAGGACGCCGTGCTCAGCGGCTACAGCGGGCTGGACGACTCCTTGTTCGTGAAGGCCCCCGTCGAGGTGAAGACATACCGCGACGAGGCGTACCTGTATGTGCCGAGACCGTCGGGCGGCCTGCTGCACCGCGGCTTCCGCGTTCCCGAGGTTCCAGCCGCACCGTCGCGGGCGGCGGCCGAGGCTTCCACGCCATCGGACCGTAGCCGAGCCGACCTTGGGCAGAGCGGCGCTACCAGAAATATCAGCGGCATCAGAAATATCGGTGGTATCAGCAACGTCGGCGGATCGGTCTTCGGGGATAATCGGCCGCAGACGCACGTGGGCATCGGTGACATCAACACCGCGTCTGGTCCGATCCGCACAACCCGTAGAGATACCCACGCCCCACGCGGCGACCAGCAGATCGGGCCGCGTACCGAGCACCATGGCCCGGAACACTATGGCCAGGGCCACCAGTTCGCCGCGCCGCTTGACCGCCCCACTTTTGGTGATTCTAACTTCACGCAGGGATCCCCGACCCCGACCCCGGACCCCGAAGCCGTGGACGAAAAGGGGACTTCGGGCGGGGAGGGCGCGCACGATGACTGACATCCGGAGTCTTATGCCTGGCGCCAGTCCAGCGGATGACACCTCGCCGCACGAACCGCCGGGTAATGTGCCCCCGGACGAGAAAGCAGCCGGCGCCGGCGCAGCGGCCGCCGCCGAACCACCGGGGGTCGGGAACGCCGGTAATGTCAGTGGGGCAGGAAGTTCTAGCGGAGCAGGCAACGTCGGCGGCTCGGTAAGTGGTGACAATCGGGCGCAGACCCATCTGGGAAACGGCGACATCAAGAATATTGTGAATCTGATCGACCTGGCAAAGAAGCGAGTTCGCCGGCCCGAAGCCATCTCCGGCGCGACTCTTCGCGAGCTGAGCGGAGTGTTCGTTCGGCCCACCGGCTTCGCGGATGCGGCGGAAAAGATAGAAAAACACCGCCTGGTGCTGCTCTCGGGATCCCCCGGAGACGGCATCCACGCCGCGGCGTGGATGCTGGTGGCTGGAGCCGGTGGTGCCAGGGCCGGGACGGAGAGGATTGAGCGTATTCCCGCCGATGTCGAGGCAGACGACGAGCCGGACATTCCCCAGAAAGCGTTGGACGATCAGGCGCGGTATCTTCTCGACCTGTCCGAATCGATGCCGTCTCGCTCCGAGGAACTGGCGAAGCGGCTTGAGGCGCTGCGGGACGTCGTTGCCGGCTCGGCCCGCTATCTGGCGGTCATCCTTCCACCGGACTCGGTGAGATGGCTGCCGGCCGAGCTGCGGCGACTCGTGCCCGAGATGAGCCGGCCGGACTGGCGTGCCGTGCTGCAATCACACCTCGCCGTATCCATGCAACCAAGCGCGCAGCCTGATCTTGCGACGATAGTAAAGATTATCGAAAAGTCTGCCGATCTCGCCGATCTCGGGGCCGCCACGCTGTATCAGGTGAGCCGGGTGGCCGTAGCGTCAGCGAAACTCCTGGGTATGCGTCCGGGCGCGGCTCTGCCGGACTGCCTCCGGTTGGCCTGGCGGGAGGTCAAACGGCAGGACAGCGATTATGGGAAGGAGATCGACTGTCTGCTCGAGAACGATCGGACCGGCATGAACGCTCTCCTTCTCATCACAGCGGCCATGCTGGAGGACGCGGATCGGGACCTGGTGTTCGTTGCGCAACGGGAGCTCGCCCGGGCCGGTGAGTTTCGCCTTCCAGATGACCACGCGTTGACCCGCCCAGGTTTTCTGGCCCGCCTGGGAGAGATCGGTGTCGTCCGCGACGAGCAGAGACCGATCCGTTTTGAGAAGACGGGATTCGGCGTGGCCGCGCGCCACTATGCCTGGGACAACTACCCGACGTTGCGTCCGGCCTTTCTCGATTGGGCGGAACGGCTTCCCTCGCCGCCGGGGATCTTTTGGCCCAACGATGTTCTGACGAGGTTCGCGGAACGGTTCACCGAGGAGTCGTTGCGGAGTGATCGAGCCGATGATGCCCTGGATCTTGCGTATCACTGGATCGGTCGCCGTCGTGTCGCCGCGATCCCCGCGTGCTTGGGCCTGCTTACGAAGGGCCTGGAGGAGGGAGCGGAGGGAACCGGCGGCCGGAAGTTCCGGCAGCGGATCCGTGCATGGTCGGAGGATCATCGGCTGGACGCCTACCTGGCGCGTATGTGTATCGAGCTCTCTGGTAAAATAATATATGATATCTATCCGTTTCAGGCGTTGACCCGACTGCACAACTTCGCCGCGCATGAGAATCCGCAGGTTGCCAGCGCGGCCATCGATGCCGTCGAGACCCTGGCAAGCGCCGACCGGGACAACTATCGCTATGTACTTGGCCGGTCCGTGAGAGCGCCCTATGCCGTCCGCGGATCGACGGGGAACGCGGAGGTTTTTCTGCGCCTGGTGTCGGCCTCTCGGTTGTATGCCAGGGACGCCGTCGGATGGCGGCCTGTCGACGATCCCGAATGCGGGGAGCTTTTCCGTGGCGGGTGGATCCTTGTGCTCGAGGCCGATGCGCCGCCCTCGAAGGAAACGATCGGGCTGGTCCATCTCTGGCTGGATGACGTGGTGCAGGCTGTTGGGCGGGGGCCGACGATTTTACCGGACTTGCTCGTCGACGCGCTGCGTGAACGTTTTGATCTGCTTTCATCGCTGCGGGCGATCCTCGGTCGTTGGGTGGATCGGCCGCTGGGGGATCCGATGGCGCCCGACCAGGCCGCAGTTCGCACCTATCTCCTCGACCGGATCGATAAGGAGCTCTTCGGGGAGGATGTCGGCTTGCGTCCGCCCTCCTCGCCAGGTGACACCCAGCCGTCGCCCGCCGCAGGACGAGAGGAACAACGATGACCAGGAGTCAGTGGGTCGTCTTCGTCATGAACCTTTTCGGTCTCCTCGCCACGCCGCTTCTTCTGGGGTGGATCGTGGGCGGGCCGTTGTTGATCTGGGTAGTTCTTGCGCTCGCTCTGACAGGAGTGACAGTCGTCCAGGCGTGGCCGGTGCGCGGGATTCTGGATGCGGAGAAGGCTCCTCCGTCGCCAGTGGTAGTCCCTACGATGGCGATGACCCCGGTTCCCGTCCTCTCCGACGAGTACCAACGCGAGCTGGAGAGACGGCGTGATCTCGCTCAGGTGTTCTCTGCCGCGGACTCGGCGGCGGTCTGGCACCTGGCTCGCGGCGATGCGGATATCGAGGCAACAGGCCGGGCGATGCCCGTGCTGGACTATCTCGTCTCAGTGATCAGTCCAAAGGCGGAGAGCCGATTGCCGAGGCCGCGGAAGTGGGAACACACTGTGGACGACGACATGACCTTCGAAAAGCATGCCGAGGCGATCATACAGGCAGTCCTCCCAGATCCAGCGGACGGTAGGCGAGGCGACCTTGCCGCGCAGCTCGGAATCGTGCTCGACAGATGGAACACATCGGGGGAGTTCGGCAAACTACTGAAGCAGCTGTATCCCGCCTCCCAGGCCATTTTGTAGTCGATAGACCACCTTGATCACTTCTGGCTGCGGCGGAAGCGTGGCCTGCCCTCGACGGATGCCGGCGACACGCCGGAGGAATCCGAACACGCAGCAGCGCTCGCCTGGGCCGGGTGGATCCGTCAGGAGGCGGACCGCGCCATCTCCTCCTGCGACCCGGCAGCTGACGTATATCACTCCGGACGAGGCGCCGTTGTCAGAATTGGACCGATTCATGCCGAAGGGCATGACCGCCTACTACCCACCCGACAATTACCATGCGTGGTGGGAGTCCGTGAACCGCGAACCTCAACATTCCGCATCTCCCTTTCCAGCGGGTGTATAGGAGTTGGAATCTCCTCTTCATCCCGCTAAGGCCACGCTCCGTGGCTAGCTGATCGTCGAAGTCGGTCGATGATCCGTTTGCGGACCTCGTCGAGCACGCTAGTCTCTGTTACCGATAGTAGCGATTCACTCTCTCTCGGTTCTGGAGGAAGCGTGGACAAGTCCGTGAGGCGGAAAGCCGCGGTTGTCGCGGTGTCTACGGCGGCGGCAGTGTTCGTCACCGTGGGGCCGGCGGCTACGAGCGCGCTGGCGTCGAGCTATCTCGGTGGCCCGGTGGATGAAAAGATCGCCAAGGATCATTGGGGTAAGGACGGCTGGGACGGCTGGGACGGCAAGGACCGGTGGGACGGTAAGGACGGGTGGGACGGCTGGAACGGTAAGGACGGGTGGGACGGCTGGAACGGTAAGGACGGGTGGGACGGTAAGGATCGGTGGGACGGCAAGGACGGTAAGGACCGGTGGGACGGCAAGGACGGTAAGGACCGGCGCCACAAGGACGACTGGGATTGGGATTGGGATTGGGACTGAGCTGACGAGAGGACCTGGACGGAACGCCACTGAAATACGGCGAACCGCTAGGAGAAACATGTAGCGGGGTTGGCGAGGGCGTCCGGCACGGGTTCCAATCGGCAATGACCGCCCGGGTTTTCCGGCCGCCGCGGCGCCGGACACCGTAGCTCTACGGTGTCCGGCGCTCGCGTCCCGTGGCCGCCACGCGCGGGTAGCGGGAAGGCGGCGCTCCGGCTCCCCTCCAGCGTCTATGACATCGTTGAGTGTGTCACGGACGACGGTGAGCAAGGCGATGAGCTGATCGTGTCTGGTGGCGGGGCCGCCGGCATGTCCGAGGATTGACCGATAGGCCGGACGGGGCCGGGTGACGCCCGATACCGGAGCCAATCTCAAGGCACCCTGAGAGCACGGGCGATCCGTCGTTGTTCGCTCTCGTAGGCCGCTGCCATCCGGTCGGCCTGGCTTTTCGGGATGCCGAGCCCGGCTGCGGCCTGCCGCCAGCCCGCCGTGGCGGTCTCCACCTCCCTGACGAGGTCGCGGGCCCTCGGCGGCGACAAGCGGAAGTAGTTGCCCACCGACAGCGCGAGGTCGATGCTTGCGTCGGTGTTGTCGAGATCGACGGCCGTGCTCAGCCGGGCCGGGTTGTCCGGATTGGGGTTGAGGTCGTAGGCAGGAGAGAGCGCCCAGCCGTCTCGCTCGCGCAGGAACGCGTGATTGCGCAGGTGGTCGTCGGTGTTCCCGGTCAGGATGGAGAACAGGATCCGCCGGTAGAGCTCACGCAGGTCGGCGTCAGCTCTCGGCGAGTAGCGTTCGATCACCTCGGCGATCTCGAGGTAGCTGCGAAGGTCCCCGTCGGAGGCCTCGAGCATTGTCAGGGCGCTTGCGAACCCCAGACGCCGCGCGCCGATGCGGTCGAAGCGGCTCAGGAGCAGTACGTGCCGGCCGGTAACGGTCAGCAGTTCCGACTCCGCCACGGTGAGCCCCGCTCTGCGAGCGAGCCTCAATTGTACCTCCTCCCAACCGGCCACGTCCCATTCGTCACTGTCCGAACGCGGGAACTTGGCGATCGAGAGCCGCCCGGACACGTCCCGCACCGCCGCCTTGGGGCGCGCGCCGCCGAGCGAGCTACCTGCGTCGATGAGGTCCGCGAGGTCGCGGTCGAAGTCGCCCTCCGCGCGGACGCGGTCGGCTGCTCGCATGAGCCGGGCCAGGTCGATCAGCCGTGGGACCGCGTGCCGGTGCGTCGAATAGTAGGTGGCGGTCGCCGGCTGGCGGAACCTGACACCTCCCTGGCGGGTGTCGTCGCGGACGCCGAGAAGGAAGTCGGCCTTACCGAGAGTGCGAGGTGTGGTCTCGGCGGTGCGGGCGCGCTCGCGCTCCTCACGCCTCATGAGGTTCTCACCCCATCGGTCGGGGGCGCTGTCGGCGAACGCGTTGAAGATGGCCGACCCCGCCGGCGTGTGGAAGACGCCGGCGGCTCTGGCCAGCGCCGGGTCGAGGTCGTATCCGGCCGGGTTGGTCAGGTAGGCGTCGGCATATCGGAACGTGGCGCTCTGTCCGCCGCGGTTGTGAAGCCACAACGTCCCTGCGGCGGTCTCCTGCCCGTCGATCTCGACGGTGACCTCGACAGGATCCCGTCCGGCCATCAGCGCCGTACTCGCTTGGGGAGGATCTCGTCCATGCGCAGCCGGCCGACGTCGGTCTCGTACGGGTCGGTGGCCCTGACGACGGCATCCATGATCCCGATGGTGCGTAGCACCCTGAACAGGTTCTCGGTGCTCGCGGTGCCCTTACCCTGCTCGATGGCGCGCAGCGTGTCCCGGGAGATCCCGGCTCGCTGGGCGACCTGGGCCGCGGTCAGCCGGTTCAGCTTCCGCCAGGTCGACACATGCTCGCCGAGCAGACGCAGCGACCGCGCCACCGACAACGGCGTGGCATGCGAGGCCCTGTCGCCGACCATAGCCAACATCATACGAGTCTACGGCGGTTAAGTTCGCCGTTAAGTGCGGCTCCTCCGTGTGGTGGCCGACCAGGTGGGGCAGGCCGGGGCGAAGACGGTCATGACGGGTAGATCGCGTGCCCACCCGAGCCGTCTGAGCCAGTGGCGGTCTCCGGATTCCACGTCCTTGGCTTTCTTCACCCATTTTCCCAGCGTCATCTCATGGACGCCGATGTTCCGGGCGACCTCGGCGACCGGACGGCTGCCGTCGATGACGAAGGCTACCGCTTGCTCCTTGTACTCCTCGGTGAATCCGCGACGTGTCGCGCCCATAGCTCGCTCTCCCGGCAGATCGGGCAGCTACCTCAGGTATCCACCGAAGCGGGTACGATCCAGGCATCAGTCGCAAGACCCTACAAAAGCTCAGTTGACTGGCAGGGCGCTGATATCCGAACCCTGCGATATTTGACGATCTTGGTGTTGTGTGACGCCGGCATCGGGTCTCGTCTCCTGGAGCCCGCCGGTCCGAAGCGAGCTGTCGCGGGCGCGGCGTGACCATCTTCCTGATTCCACACCAGCTGGCCAGGGCGGAGCGGCTGTGGACCGGGTCTCGATCCTGACACCACGCTGCGTCTGATCGGCCGCGCCGGCGGAGTTGCGCACCCGGCCGTTCGCCCGCAGGCTGGAGATTCGGGGCCGCACCGTGCCGTCTGACCCGGACTTCATCGGTGTCGGCGGATGGCACCGCGATCTGTCCGGCGCTTCCTGCTGACCCTGCGGATGGGTGGCTTGGCCATCGGCTTTGTTGTCATGTCCGATCGTGCCCAACTGGGTGAGATCGTCCGGCGGGCGCGGAATGGGCGGCGGAATGGACGGCTGTGGACGAACATCGGCAGCATCGCAACTCTCGACGATGCCGTCGCGGCCTTCGGCCCGACCGGGCGGATCGGCGGGCAGACGATCGTCCGCGTTCGTCCGTGAGCGACACGTGCCCACCACTGTGCCCAAGACACATGGCCGGGGAGGCAGTTACCCATGAAGGCGATCGTCGTGACGGACCAGGCTGCGGGAACGGCCGGGATGAGCCTGGTGGAGCGGCCCGAGCCGTCGGCGGCGATCAACGACGTCGTCGTTGAGGTTCATGCGTCGGGTTTCGTCCCGACTGAGATGGCGTGGCCCTCGACCTGGACCGATCGTCTCGACCGTGACCGAACACCGTCGATCCCCGGGCATGAGCTGGCCGGAGTGGTCACGGTCCTCGGCTATGGCACGACGGGGCTGTCGGTGGGACAGCGGGTGTTCGGCCTCTCGGACTGGCATCGCGACGGCACCCTGGCGCAGTATGTGGCCGTCGAGGCACGCAATCTCGCACCGCTCCCGGGCGACGTCGACTTCACGGTGGGCGCGAGCCTGCCGATTTCGGGGCTGACCGCGTGGCAGGGGCTGTTCGAGCACGGCCGCCTTCAGGCGGGGCAGAGCGTGCTCGTGCATGGCGCGGCCGGCGCAGTCGGGACGATGGTGACGCAGCTCGCGCGCGAGTTCGGTGCGTACGTCATCGGCACCGGACGCGCTGCCGACCGGCAGAAGGCGCTCGACTTCGGCGCGCAGGAGTTCGTCGACCTTGAGAACGACGCGCTGGAGGACGTAGGCGGGGTCGATCTGGTCTTCGATGTCATCGGCGGCGACATCCAGAAGTGGTCCGCGGGTCTGGTTCGAGCCGGGGGAACGCTGGTGTCCGCCGTCGGACCGGTCGGGGCGCGGCCCGCCGACGGCCTGGCAGTCGACTTCGTTGTCGAGTCCGATCGCGTTCAACTGGGTGAGATCGTACAGCGGGTGCGCGACGGACGGCTGCGAACGAACATCGGCAACGTCGCGACCATCGACAATGCCGTCGCCGCCCTCAATCCGACCGAGCGACGTAAGGGAAAGACGATCATCAACCTTCGTCCGTGAGGACTTCGGGGACAGCGACCGGTCCTGCCCTCCTCATGGATCAGCGTCAGCCGTGTGGCCAGGCGAGGGGTCGATTGGTCCGCATTCGTCTGCGAGGCGGTGTGAGGTGGAGGACGGGATCGGCGGGCAAGGGTTTGTGGCACAGCGTGTACGCACCGTTCGTGGGGGCGTCAGCGTGGGTCGGTGCCGCCGACGAACCAGCCGCTTCCGCGCGAGTTCATCCACATCCCGGAACGGACGAACACGAGTGACCTCGTCCTCAGCCTGACCGGGGGTGTCAGCGACCTTGAGGCGGCACTTCGTGACTATGTGATCACGGATGCCTTGGTGGTCAACGAGGGTTGGGCGCGCTCTCGGGCCTTGAGACCGTGCCCAACCTCCACAACTTTCTGGCGCGGACGGGTCGCGGCGTCTGGTGCGGACGGGTCGCGGCGTCTGGTGCGGACGGGTCGCGGCGTCTGGTGCGGACGGGTCGCGGCGTCTGGTGCGGACGGGTCGCGGCCGGCGGCCGGGGCTCCCGCGGCACCACGATGTCGAGACCCGGTCCGCCATGGGTCATGTTGGTGAATTGAGTTCACAGATGCTAATCTGCCCCCTGGATGTCCGTTAGGTCTGAGATGGGGACCGAAGAGGGCCGGCACGGTGCCACCGGGCCGGGAATCGGTCGCCCGGCGTCCTGCCAGACTGGTCGGGCTGTTCACCAAGGGGGGTATCAGGTGCCGAGTTCGACGACCGAACGTGCTCCGTCAGCACGCCGCGTCCGCCAGCAGGCCATGGGCGGGACGGGGCCGGGCCCGGGGGCGCCGGCATCTGACGAGCGTCCCGACATCGGCGCGCTGGTGGAGGTCCGTGGTCAGAAGTGGGTGGTCGCGGACATCGACGGACCGGCCGCCGGCGGGGCGAGGTGGATCGCGGCGGACGTGGGCGCGGCGGATAAGGCGGACGCGGCGGGGCCTGACGCCGTCGGGGACGGAGCGGCGCCGAGCACGAGCACGTTGGTCATCCTCCAGAGTGTGGAGGACGGTCGCTACGGCCACACCGTCGAGGTGATCTGGGAGGTCGAGCCGGGCCGGCGGGTCCTGCCCAGCGGTTCGCTGCCCGACGTCACCCGGGGCGGCTTCGACCCACCGGGCCGGCTGGCCGCCTTCCTCGACGCGGTGCGCTGGTCGGCGGTGACCTCCGCGGACGCCCGGCGGCTGCAGGCCCCGTTCCGCTCGGGGGTGGCCGTCGAGGACTACCAGCTCGAGCCGGTGGCGCGCGCCCTTGCGGCGCCCCGGGTGAACCTCCTGCTCGCCGACGATGTCGGCCTCGGTAAGACCATCGAGGCCGGGCTGGTCGCCGAGGAGCTGCTGCTGCGGCACCGGGCGCGCCGCATCATGATCGTCTGTCCGGCCGGGCTCACCCTGAAATGGCGCGACGAGATGGCCGAGAAGTTTGGCCGCGATTTCACGATTATTGACGCGGAGCGCTGCGCGGCGGTCCGTCGCTCGCACGGCAGCGCGGCGAACCCGTTCGAGGTCTACCCGCTGACGATCGTCAGCCTGCCCTGGCTGCGTGGCCCGAAGGCGCAGCGGCTGCTTGACGAGGTGCTGCCCGGCGATGGTCAGCCGACCTACCCGCGGACCTTCGACCTGCTCATTCTCGACGAGGCCCATCACATCGCCCCGGCCGCGCCCAGGCAGGTCTACGCCGTCGACTCCCAGCAGACCAAGCTGATCCGCCGGCTCGCGCCGCACTTCACCCACCGGCTGTTCCTGTCCGCCACCCCGCACAACGGCTACCTCGCCTCGTTCACCGCGCTGCTGGAGATCCTCGACGACCAGCGGTTCGCCCGTGGCGTCGAGCCGGACCGGATGGCCGTGGACGAGGTCGTGGTCCGCCGGTTGAAAAGCAGCATCGAGAACGCGGACGGCACCCCGCGGTTCCCCCGGCGCCGCTCGATCGACATGCCGGTGGTCTATCCGGACGGCGAACGGGAGATCCACGGCCTGCTCAAGGAGTTTGCCGCACTGCGCCGGGCCCGGCTGGATTCGCCGCGCGGCCGCAAGGCGACCGACCTGGTGACCCTGCTGTTGAAGAAGCGGTTGTTCTCCTCCCCGGCGGCGTTCGGCCACACCGTGGGCGTCTACCGGGAGACCCTCGTGTCCCGGCACGGGCGCCCGGTCCACGCGTCCCGCCTCGCGGATGAGGCCGAGCCGGGGATGCCTGGGCCGGGGATGCCTGGGCCGGGGATGCCCGAGCCGTGGATGGAGGACTACTTCGACGACGTCGCGACCCTGGACGACGAGCAGCTCGCCGACGCCGAGGACGACGCCCTCGGCCGGATCGGGCCGATGCAGCTCGATCCCACCGACGGCGAGATCGAGCTGCTGGACCGGATGCGGCGCTGGGCGGACGCCCACGAGGCCGAGCCGGACGCCAAGGCCCGCGCGCTGCTCGATTATCTGAACGCGGTGTGCCGGCCGGACGGGCGGCACTGGTTCGATGAGCGGGTCGTCGTGTTCACCGAGTACCGCGACACGCAGATCTGGCTCGCCGGACTGCTGCGCCAGGAGGGGCTCGCCGGGGAGCGGCTCGGCCTGTTGCACGGCGGGCTGTCCGTTGACGAGCGCGAGCAGCTGCGGCTCGCCTTCCAGGCCGAACCGAGCGAACATCCGATGCGGGTCCTGCTCGCCACCGATGCGGCGAGTGAGGGCATCGACCTGCAGAATCACTGCCATCGGCTGGTCAACTACGACATCCCGTTCAACCCGAACAAGCTGGAGCAGCGGATCGGCCGCATCGACCGGTACGGGCAGCGCCGTTCCCCGGAGATCCGGCACTTCGTCGGCTCCGGCTGGTCGGGCAGCGTCGATTCCTTTGAGGCCGACCTGGAGTTCCTGTCGCGGGTGGTGAAGAAGGTCGCGCAGATGAAGGCCGACCTCGGGTCGGTCAACGCGGTGCTCTCCGATCGGGTGCAGCGTCGGATGCTGGGGGAGCGGATCGACCTCGGTCCCGACGACCTCGACGTCGGTCCGGGCGGCTCCGTGGCCGCCGGAGGCACCGTCCCGGTCGCGGAGAACGTGCGCGAGCAGGTGCGCCGGCTGCGGGCGAACCTCGACGACACGGTCCGCGAGCTCGGCATCACCCCGGCGGCGGTGCGCCGCGTCGTCGGCACGGCACTGAGCCTCGCCCGCCAACAGGCACTCACCCCGTACGTCGACGAGAAGGAGCACGCCGAGGGACTGTTCACGGTGCCGACGCTCACCGGCTCGTGGCAGCGCGCCTCCGCGGGACTCACCGAGAAGCTGCGCCGTGAGGACCTTCCCCCGGGCACGCCGCCGCGCCAGCGGCCGATCACCTTCGACTCGGCCATGGCGAAGGACCGCGACGACGTCGTGCTCGCGCACCTCGGCCACCGCCTCGTCGACATGTCGACAAGGCTGCTGCGGGGCGCCGTCTCCAACGCCGACGTCGGGCTGCACCGCGTCACCGCCGTGCGCTCGGACGATCCGCGCTGCGAGGAGGTGCTGATCGGCGCGTTCTCCCGGTTCGTGCTGGTGGGCGCGGACGGCGTCCGGCTGCACGAGGAGGTCCTGTACGCGGGCGGCTGGGCGCCGGCGACCGGGCGGTTCCGCCGCCTGGAGAACCTGACGGTCCTCGGCGATCTCGTCGGTACCGCGCTCGCCGCCGGCCGGCCCGTCTCCGGGGAGACGCGGGAGCGGCTCGCCGAGCGCTGGCCGGCGGTGCGGCCCGGGGTGCTCTCCGCCCTGGAGTGGCGGACGAGGACCCGCCAGGAGTCGCTGACCCGCCTTCTCGGCCAGCGCCGGGCCGCCGAGGAGAATCGGATCACCACTATCCTCGATCAGTTCGCCGCGACGCTGCGCGGTGCGATCGAGGATCCGGAGAACGACGAGGACGCCCTGTTCAGCCGGTTCGAGATCGCCAGGAGCCGCGAGGAGCTGGCCCAGTACCGCAAGGACCGGCAGGCGTGGCAGGACCGGCTCGACCGGCTCGACCAGGAACGGCGACGGGAGCTCGACGTGATCGCGCAGCGATACCGTGACCCGAGGCAGCACCAGTTCCCCGTCGCGGTCGTCCTGGTCGTGCCGGCAGCGGAGGAGGCGCGATGAGTACCGTGGGTGCCACCACGCGGGGCCGGGGCATCCCCGGAGGTCGCGGCAGCGGCAGCGGTGGCGGTGGCGGTCGGCGCCGGCCGCCCGCGCCGGACGGCTCCGCGCAGCACCGCGAATGGCTGAGCCTCATCGAGGTCAGCGGGCCGTTCCTCAGCCTGCCCGTGCTCCGGCGGGTCTGGCCGACGCTCGACCCGCTGGAGAAGAAGACCCGGGAACGCCTGCGCCGGGAGCACACCGCCTGGCTGGACGATCCCGTCGGCGGCCAGGCGGCCTGGGTGCGTTTCGTTCTCGGCGAGCTACTCGGCTGGGGGAACACGCTCGTCCTGCCCGATGGCACGAACGGCGCGAACGGCGCGAACGGCGCGGGTGGCGCGGGTGGCGCGAACGGCGCGCTGCGCTCGTTCACCGTCGACGTCGGCGAGCACGACGCGCACCTCGTGCCGTCCTTCATCCTCGTCGATCCGGACACAGCGGACACAGTGGCCGCGGGGGACACAGTGGCCGCGGGGGACACAGTGGCCGGGGGGTCGTCCGAGGTGAAACCGGACGCGGTCCGCGTGCTCGGTCTGGTCGTCGCGCCGTCACAGTCCCCGACGGCGCGGATCGCCGGGCAGGCCTGGGCTGCGACGCCGGTGGACCGGGCGGCGATCGCCTGCCGGCATCACGGGATCGAGCTCGCGCTGGTGACGAACGGCCGGCAGTGGGCGTTGGTTTGGGCGCCGCGCGGCGGGGTGACGGCGACGGCGGTGTTCGACGCGGTGTCCTGGCCGGAGGCGGCCGAGCGCGACGTCGTGCGGGCGTTCGTGTCGTTGCTGTGCCGGCGGCGCTTCTTCGGCGTACCCGACGACGAGACGCTGGTCCCGTTGCTGAAGGCGAGCCTCGGCAGCCAGGAGGAGATCACCGAGGCGCTCGGCGTCCAGGTTCGCCAGGCCGTGGAGCTGCTCGTCGCCGCCTTCGGCCGCTGGCACGTCGCCGAGCGGGACCGGGGTGGCGCCGGGCTGCGCGACGTCGGCGCGCACGACGTCTACCGGGGCGCGGTCGCGGTGATGATGCGCATCGTCTTCCTGCTCTACGCCGAGGAACGCGGCCTGCTGCCCGCCGGCAACGACCTGTACGCGAGTACCTACTCCGCCGGCCGGCTGTGCGCCGAGCTGGAACAGCAGCTTTACGACGGCGCGACCGAGGACGACCTGGAGCAGTCGACGGCGGCCTGGCACCGGCTGCGCGCCCTGTTCACCGCCGTGTACGCGGGGGTCGATCATCCCCGGCTGCGCATGCACGCCTACGCCGGTTCGCTGTTCGACCCGGCCGCCCATCCGTGGCTGCCACTCGGCGTGGACGACCGCACGGTGCTGCACATGCTGCGTGCCGTCCAGTACATCCAGGTCGGCAGCGGGAAGTCCCGGGAGCGGCGGACGCTGAGCTTCCGCTCGCTGGACGTCGAGCAGATCGGTTACGTCTACGAGGGTCTGCTCTCCTACGATGCCGAACGCGCCCCGGCCGCGGAGGTGGTCGTCGGCCTGGCCGGCCGGGAGGGGCTGGAGGCCGAGGCGAAGCTGTCCGAGCTGGAGGAGCTCGCCTCGCGTCACCGGGGCCGCCCGCTGCTCGCCGCCGCGCTCGCCGAGAGGTTCGCCGCCAGCGGGATCGGCGCGCCGAAGGCGGTCGAGCGCCGGCTCGTTCCGTTGGAGGCCGGCGAGCGGGAGGAGGCCCGCAAGGCCCTGCTCGCCGTGACCCGCGGCGACTACCCGACCGCCGAGCGGCTGCTGCCGTTCCACGGCCTGCTGCGCACGGACCTGCGCGGCCAGCCCGTCGTGGTCCTGGAGGACGGGCTGTACGTCACCGAGTCGCCGCTGCGGAAGAACACCGGCACCCACTACACCCCCAGGTTCCTGGCCGAGGAGGTCGCGGACAACACCCTGGAGCCCCTGGTCTACGCCCCCGGGCCGTTGCAGACCGCCGACCGGGGCGCCTGGCGGCTGCGGTCCAGCGCCGACATCCTGTCGCTGAAGGTCGCCGACATCGCGATGGGCTCGGCCGCGTTCCTCGTCGCCGCCGCCCGCTACCTCGGCGACCGGCTGGTGGAGGCGTGGATCCGTGAGGGTGACCCGCGGGCCGCCGGGCACGCCGGGTACGCCGGGTACGCCGGTGACGCCGACGCGGACGACGTCACCGTCGAGGCCCGCCGGCTGGTCATCGAGCACTGCCTGTACGGGGCGGACATCAACCCGATGGCCGTGGAGATGGCGAAGCTGTCGCTCTGGCTGGTGTCGATGGACCCGCGCCGGCCGTTCACCTTCCTGGACGACCGGCTCGTCTCCGGCGACTCCCTGCTCGGTATCACCTCGGTCGAGCAGCTGGAGTACATGCACCTCGACCCGGCCAAGGGCCGGAAGATCCACTCCGACATCTTCGGCTGGACCGCCGGCGTCCGTGAACTGGTCCGCGACGCCGCCGGGCGGCGCCGGGACCTTGTCGAGACCGACGGCTCGTCTCTGGCGGGACTTGCGAGGAAGCGCAGGCTCCTGTCGGGGGTGGAACACGACACCGAGCGGCTGCGGCTCTTCGCCGACCTGACTGCCGGCGCCGCGCTCGTCGGCTATCAGAAATGGTCGGGGACGAGTAACCCGCATGCCCGCGCCGAGATCGACGAGGAGAAGAAGGCCAGCCGGGAAAGCTTCTCCCTGACCGCGGCCCGCCTCGCTGATGAGGTCACCGGCAAGCGGGATGAGACCGAGGCCCGGAAAACGGCACAGTCCTGGTTAGCCACCGATTACGTTCCCGGCGGTTTCCGGCGGAAACCCCTGCACTGGCCGCTGGTCTTCCCCGAGGTCTTCGAGGAGGGCGGTTTCGACGCCGTCCTCGGCAACCCCCCGTTCCTCGGTGGCCAGAAGCTGACCGGTGCACTGGGCGTGGCGTATCGCGAGTACCTCGTCGAGGAGATCGGCGGGGGAGCACGGGGGAGCGCCGATCTGGTCGCCTACTTCGCGCTGCGTGCGCACTCTCTGCTCAACGGTGGCGGTCAGACGGGGCTGATCGCGACGAACACCCTGGCCCAGGGCGATACCCGTGAGGTCGGCCTTGACCAGATTGTCGCTGACGGGAACGTCATCCGCCGGTCGATCAAGAGCCGGCCCTGGCCGTCGAAGTCCGCGGTCCTGGAATTCAGCGCCGTCTGGACCACAGGGCAGATCGGGCCGGCCGCCGCCCGGTTCGCCGACGGCGTCCAGACCCCCGTGATCGCGCCCTCCCTGGAGCCCGAGGCACGGGTGTCCGGAAATCCTCACCGACTGGAAAAAAGCGCAGGAATCTCCTTTATTGGAAGTTATGTCCTGGGTCTTGGCTTCACGATGGAACCCGCCGAGGCCCGCGCGTTGATCGCGAAGGATCCGCGTCATACCGACGTGCTGTTCCCCTATCTGAACGGTCAGGATCTCAACTCGCGCCCCGACTGCTCGGGCAGTCGTTGGGTCGTCAATTTCCACGACTGGCCTGAGGACCGCGCAAAGCGGTACCGCGACTGTTACGACCAGGTCCGCCTCCTCGTCAAGCCAGAACGTGACCTCAATCGCTTTAGTAAGTCGGCCCGTGAGCGGTGGTGGCGATACGAGCGTTCCAGGCCTGAACTCTACGGCGCTATCGCAGGTATCGGGCGGGTAATCGTCATCACTCTTGTGAGCCGCACGGTGATGCCGGTGATGGTGCCGACCGGGCAGGTGTTTTCGCATATGCTCGGGGTCTTCGCAACGGACGACACGGCAATGCTGGCCTTGCTCTCCAGCTCGCCGCATTACTGGTGGGCGGCCTCGCGGGCGTCGTCGATGAAGGCCGATCTTCGGTACACGCCGTCGGACGTGTTCGAGACCTTGCCGTTGCCTGAACTGACGGGGGAGATGCGGGAGCTGGGGGAGGGGTTGGACGGGTTCCGGCGGGAGGCGATGCTGGCGCGGCAGTCAGGGCTCACCAAGACGTACAATCTGGTTTTCGATCCGGGCTGCAACGATGCCGATATCGCCGAGCTGCGGGAGATCCACCGGCTCATCGACGAGGCGACCTTTCGGGCGTACGGGTGGGTCGATATGATCGACCGGGGCCTGGACCACGGCTTTCATCCGGCCGGGAAGTACACTCGGTACACGATCGGGCCGTGGGCGCAGCGCGAGGTGCTCGACCGCCTCCTCGAACTGAACCACGCCCGGTACGCCGAGGAGGTCGCCGCCGGCCTGCACGAGAAGGGCGCGAAGAAGAAAGGCGCCCGCGCCAGGGCGGCCGCATCGCCGGACCAGGGGTCGCTGCTTGACCTGTAGCCGGAGACAGCGAACGACACCCTACGTTTGACGCCGGGCCGCCCGCCCGATTTCCGGGTGACCGGTCCGCGAGAGTTCTCCATTCGCCTTGTCCACCGGCCGAGCCACGCGCGCGGTCGACATTCTGCCGTGCCCGGATTCTCGGGGGGATCCGGGCACGGCCATCCTCCATCCACCTTTTCCGACTTTTCCGAAGCTGTTGACAGAAAGCTCGAAGCGATTCAGAATCGTTGTTGTCCGGGATTGATCTGATCGGCTGGCGATAGCGGGACCTCGCCGCCTTTCTCGGATACCGACGGGTTTCACGGCCGTCCTGTCGGTACATTCTTGCGACCTCGCCCGTCTGCCCAGGCAGCCGGCATCGACCCGCAGCCTGATATTCGACGTCTCGTTCATCACTCTCATCGGCGTGCTATGGCGCGCGCCTTTTCACGGGGGATCTCATGAGTACTGCACGTTTCGCCGTCGCCGCGGTTCTCACTGGCCTGATCGGCCTCACCGGGCTCACCGGCTGCAACCTGGACGACACCTCCGTCTCCTCGACCGGCGCGACGGCCGCGCCCGGCGGTGCCGCGGCGGCCGGCGGGGCCTCCCAGGGGGCGAAGCAGGCCCAGTACGGCGAGGTACTCCAGGTCAGCAAGGGCGGCGAGGTCGCCGCGACGGTGAGCGTCGCCGCGCCGAAGGCGGTCCCGTCCTTCTTCTCGGGTTTCAGCAAGCCCACCAGCGGCCCGGCGTTCGCGACCTTCATGGTGTCGTTCACCTCGGCGAAGGCCGGCTTCGCCGTCAACCCGTTCGACTTCTTCGTCCGCACTCCGGACGGTGCGCGGGTCCAGCCAACGATCGGCTGCGAGCCGGCGTTCAACGCGGCGACCCTCGGCCAGGGGGAGAAGTACCAGGGCTGCCTGACCATCGACGCGGCCCACGGCGTCCTCGTCTACGCCTCCGGCCTGTTCGGCGCGACCGGCCTCGTCGAGTGGCCAGGCTTCTGACCGTCGACCGGCGGCGGCGAGCCACCCCGTACGACACACACCGAGGAGAAGAGAGATCCGGAATGGCCATCATCATGCGGCTCCCCGACGGTTCCATCGAGAGCATCGCGACGACCCACGGCGGTGCGGACGGCAGTCACCTTCGATGCGAACTGATAACCGTTCGACCGGGTGATGAGCGGTACGAGGAGCTGAACGCCCGGTTGGCGGGTCGCCCGCGCCGGGCGAAGAAGGCGCACGGCGTCCTCCGCCGCATCATTCGCGTCGTCCGTCCGGGGCGGCGGGCATGATCCGCCGCGGTGAGCAGCGGCTGGGGCACCGCTGCGGCCCACGCCGCGACCTGACCTGCATTGACGAGCAAGATGTCCATTTTTGTGGATGCACTTTTCTGGCCCGGCTCGGAGACCGTCATCCCAGGTCGCGGAATTTTTGACATTCAGCAAGGAAAGGGCGAGGCCAGGGCCTCCGGGCCCCAGTCGGGCCGCTCTCCTGGCACTTCTGGCGTTCTCCAGACACGACCTACTTCTCCATGTAACAATACGATCATGAGCCTTTCGGCTGGCAAGAAGGGGAGAACCGCATGAGTAATGTCACGAATCTGACTGTTCTGATCGACAGCGAGCCCGCGCCGAGCGGCTGGATAAAGATCGACAAGGATCTCAATGCTGGCGCGGGCGGCGCTTATCTGTATTTCGCCTATGAGAAAGGTGCCGGAGATCCCATCACCAACATAATCTTCCTGCTCAACAAGGACGAGTCTGCTCCACCGAGCTATCACCGTATCGACGTCGATCTCAACAAAGGTGCTGGCGGCGCTTACATTTATGCTGCCTTCACTCGGGAGCCCGCCCTGGGCAGCCCGATAGAGGATCTGGATGTCATACTCGGTGACAACAGTGGGATTCAGCCGCAGGCACCGTGGCGGCGTATCGACGTTGATCTCAACAAGGGCGCTGGTGGTAAGTACATTTACCTTGTGTACAGAACCGCTTAAAAATCTAGGTTTTAGGTCGCTGACGAGTCTGTAGACGTAGCAAGGCGTACATACGGCCCCTGGCGCGCGCAGCTCAGGCGGCCATGAACGCGAAACCCCTCCCAGTCACGGGAGAACGGGCGGGGAGGGGTCTGCTGCGGGGAATCTTCCGGAACTGGATGTCGAACCGCTCAAAAGTCCGGGCTTCATAGCTGGGGACCGGGCCGTTGACTAATCTCACCATGTGCTGCCCGCCTGGCGTCACGAGATCTATGAACCAGTTGTGTCGGGATAGGCGGCGTCGAGGTGGCCTCCGACGGCGGTAGAGGGAATGCGTGCTGATTGCTACTCATTTCCTTCCGGTGTGAAGACAATCCATTCTCCGGGTTTGCGAACGGTGAAGCCGGATCTGTTCCGCGCGTGCGATGGAGACCTCGCGTGGAGTGGGCGTTGGCCCGTCGAGGAGGGCTGCCTTTCGTTCGGCTGCGGTGGCGGCCGGGATGCCACCGTCGGGTCGGGGCCGCGGGGGTTCCTGGGAGTCGGGTGACGATCCGATGGGTGCGTCGAGAAGATCGAGTTTGCGTTGGAGGACGGCGGGCTCGGGGCCGGTCTGGCTCGTCCGGGTGGATGCCGGGGTGTCGGGTGGAGCGGTAGCGTCACGGGGCATGGGCGCTCACGCGCCGATTGTGGGGTTTTCGGTGGTGACTGTCGAGGGTCTACCCGACTTCTCGGCGTAGCTATCGGGCTGGCCGCGCCCGGTCGACAGCCGGCCGGTTCGCAGAGGTGTTGCCCGTCCGCCGAGCCGTCCGCCGCCGGTGCGGCTGCTCGCCGAGCGGACCGGCCTGCGGACGGGGTTGTCGGCGGCGATGCGTCGGCGGGAGTTCGTCCCGGTGTACGACCGGGGCAGGTCCTGGTCGATGTGGCGGGTGCGCCCCTCTTCCACCCCGGCCCGTGACTACATCACGTCACCACCGGCCGTTACTGAATGGTAGGCGGGAAAATGTGGATCATGGTGTACCGCGGAGAGCCCCTAAAGCCGCCTGCCACCATCCGCAGGCGAAGCACCATAATTCAGTGACAACACATCCGTTCTCCCTCGGCACCGGCAGCGCCGCAGGTCAGCCGGCCGTCCGATGGAGGTGGCGGGGAACGCCGAGCATACCTAGACGCGATTGAGGGGCCGGGACGTGAGCGACAACCCGACGGATGACCGCTGGAACACGCCAGTGGAGCGGGTGGAGACGGTGGAGCGGGTGGAGCTGCGGACGGACGTGCCGCATTCCGCGCGGATGTACGACTACTTTCTGGCTGGCAAGGACAACTTCCCCGCTGACAGGGAAGCCGCCGAGCGGGCGCTGGAGGTATTCCCGGCCCTGCGCATCGCCGCCCAGCAGAACCGGGCGTTCGTCCACCGCGCCACCCTGTTCCTTGCCAAGGAGGCGGGTATCCGCCAGTTTCTTGACATCGGCACCGGCATCCCGACCTCGCCGAACCTGCATGAGGTCGCCCAGGGTATCGCTCCCGACACGCGGGTGATCTACGTGGACAACGACCCGATCGTCCTCGTGCACGCTCGCGCCCTGCTGACCGGCACACCCGAGGGTCGTATCGCCTATCTGAACGCCGACCTGCGGGAACCGGGGAAGATCCTGGCTTCGGCCGAGGTACGCGACACGCTCGACCTGAGCCGCCCCATCGCGCTGTCCCTGATCGCGATCATGCATTTTCTTCCCGATTCCGATGATCCCTACGGCCTTGTCCGTCGCTACCTCGACGCCCTGCCCTCGGGTAGCTATCTGGCGTTCACTCACTGCACGGCCGATGCCGCGCCGGGGGAGGCCGGACGGCTTGTCGAGGTCTACCGGCAGCGGGGGATCCCCCTCACGACGCGTACCCGCGCCGAAGTCGAACGTTTTTTCGACGGTCTGGAGCTCGTCGAGCCGGGAGTGCAGATCGTCCATCGCTGGCGGGCCGAGGTGACCCCGGACGGCCCGACCGATGCCCAGGTCAGCTGGTACGGCGGTGTCGCCCGGATGCCCTGAGCACTGACCCGCGCGAGCGTTCACGAGGTCGGGTCCGCATGATCGCGCGGTGGTCCCATGCGCGGTGGTCCCATGCGCGGTGGTCCCATGCGCGGTGGTCCATGCGCGGTGGCCACGTTGTGGGGGGCAAGGCACGGTCCAGGGGACCGTGGACCGTGCTCAGGTCCTGCGCATTCACCGGCCGACGTGTCGGACCCGGGTGGGATGGTGGCTTTCGTCGCCGATGACGGTGGTGTAGTC
>NZ_JDWE01000052.1:0-30340 GCF_000685765.2 Frankia sp. BMG5.23 | reverse complement strand
GTGCCCGCTGGCCGAGGGGTGCCGGGCCTTCCACGCGGTGAGGACCGGGCGGATCAGGTCCCACGCCTCATCGGACAGGTCACTGGGGTACGGCTTGCGTTCTGCCATGTCTTCCAGCAGAACGCGCCAGCCGGCGAACGCAAGACGATCAACTCCGCACCCCAGAGATCAACTCAAGCTGAGACCCGGCGAAAGCGTGCAGAACGCCCACTCACAGATGTCCCACAGAGTCTGGCCCGCCAGGCGGAGGCTGCTGGGGGGACGTCCACAAGATGCCCGGTGGGTGTCCAGTCGTGAGGGGAGGTTGATCTACGGGGAGCACCGGGCGACGCGTTAGCGAAGCAGGCCGAGGTAGCGCGAGAGGGTGTGCTCGACCTGGGCCATGTCATCGCGGGAGAGGTAGTCCACGAGTTCACCCGCGACATAGGCGCTGTCGATGGTCCGGATCTGGTCGATCAGGATCCTGGTCGACCGTCCCGCAATGATCACCTCTGGTCTGAAGGTGGATGCCTGCGCGCTGGTCGACGTGGGAGCGATCGTGACCGTGGACCACGTGTTCTGTTCCATGCTCAGGACGAGGCCGAGCCGACGCCCCCGCTGTTCATGCCCGCGCTTGGCGTCGCCGAGGTCGACCGGGTATACCGCCCCGCGGATCAGGGCTGGTCCTGGGACCTGGCTGGTACCGCGAGGTTCGTACCTGTGATCACAATATTGCCGTTGGTGTCATACCCCCACGCGTCGGGCTCGGCGGACAGGTCCTCGTTCCGCAGCCGGTGCATGTCCTCGCGGGCGCGCGTCTCCCACGCCTCCCGGTCCAGCAGCCGCAGGGCACGCCGGATGACGTCGCTGGTCTTCTCGTCCTGACGGCGGTTGGCCTCGACGATCCGGAGGTCCTCTTCGGTGGGACGGAACCCGACACTCATGAGGCCACCGTACAACAAACGTACAACAGTCGGGGTGGGTTTGGCGGACGCGCAGATCGAGGCATGTGTGTCCTGGGGGTGGTACCGATCGTGCCGGCATAGTTTCAGGCGTCTCACCAGCATCTTTAGGTAGTCCGGACGGCCCTTGGTCCGCACCCGCGTTGCACACGCCGCACGGCTCGGGCGCAGTACGCCGACTGCCGCGATCAAGGTTCCGTACGTCCGGCGCGCCGCCAGGGTCGTTTGAGCAGTTCGGGTGTGCCTGCGGTGCGTCGGAGCCGTCTTCGCAGGTCCTCGGCGGCGGCGCGGATCGCGGCGGGGTCGCTGCCGGCGAGGGCAGCGCGCAGTGTGGCGAGCCCTCGTTCGACGTCGGCGCGGGCGGCGGCTCTGGACCGGCTCCCGCGCTCGGCGAGGAGTCGTTCGGCCGCGTGGGCCAGTGACTCGGCCTGGTTGCGGGTCTCGGCCTCCTCGCGGCGTCGGCGGTCCTGGTCGAACTGCCTGCGCGCGATCGCCGTCATCCGGTCGAGGTCCTGTCGCGACAGCGCGGTGTCCGCGCCGAGTTGCGCCGACAGCTCCCGGCCGGTGCCGAGGTCCTTCGCCGAGACGTACATGTCGCCGTCGATGTCGATGGTTACCTCGATCCGCGGCACGTTGCGCCGCGCCGCGGGCAGGCCGGTGAGTTCGAACCTGTCGAGCTTCCTGTTGTGGGCCGCCATCTCGTGCTCGCCCTGGAGCACCTGGATCCGCACGGACGGCTGGTTGTCCTCGGCCGTCGTGAAGATGTCGGAGCGCTTCGTCGGGATCGTGGTGTTGCGCTCGATCAACGTGGTCATGGCGCCGCCCTCGGTCTCGACGCCCAGGGACAGCGGAATGACATCGAGGTCAAAGACGTCCCTGACCTCCCCCATCCTGATACCGGCCCGCAGCGCGGCGCCGACGGCGACGACCTCGTCGGGGTTGACGCTCTTGTTCGGCTCCTTGCCGCCGGTCAGCTCGCGCACCAGGTCGACGACGGCCGGCATCCGGGTGCAGCCGCCGATGAGCACGACGTGGTCGATTCGGCTGGCCTTGATCCCGGCGTCCTTGACGGCCTGCCGGAACGGGATCCGACAGCGGTCGATCAGATCCTGGGTCATTCGCTGGAACTCGGCCCGCGTTAGGGTCACATCCAGGTGCAGCGGGCCCTCGGCCGAGGTGGTGAGGTAGGGCAGGGTGATCGAGGTCTGGGTGGACTGCGACAGTTCGATCCTGGCCTTCTCGGCGGCCTCCCGTAGCCGCTCCAGCGCCGTCCTGTCCGTGCCGAGGTCGACGCCGTGCCGGCCCTGGAAGGTCCTGACCAGATGATCGATGATCCGCTGGTCCCAGTCGTCGCCGCCGAGGCCCGGGTCGCCCGCCGTCGAGGCCCGGGTCGCCCGCCGTCGACTTCACGTCGACCACACCGTCCCCGAGCTCCAGCACCGACACGTCCAGGGTGCCACCGCCAAGATCGAAGACCAGGATCGTCTGTTCCCGGTCTCCCTTGTCGTGGGCGTAGGCGAGGCCCGTCAGGGTGGGGCCGCTGATGAGCAGCTCGGCTCTCAGGCCGGCGATCGCCGCGGCTTCGGCCGCCGCCCGCCGCAGCGGGTAGCCGGCGGTCACGGGGACCGAGATGACGGCCGAGCCCACGGCCTCGCCGAGGTGGGCCTCGGCACCGCGAACGAGATCGGACAGCAGGAAGGCGAGGATCTGCTGCGCGAGGTACCTATCGCCGTCGATGTCGACGCTCCAGCCGGCGCCCAGGCGGCGGGTGACGGACCGGACAGTGGAGGGCGGGGTCAAACGGTCGTAGCGACGCCTCGATAGGATGATCGTGATGGCGTCGAGGACTGGCAGGGCGGATGGCGATCGTCGTGGTGGTCGCGGCTTGGTGTGCGGTGAGGTGGGTACGGCAGGTAGTGTCGCGGAGCGTGACTCTCGATCGGTGGCGGGATCAGTACGCCCAGCGTGCTCAGGGGATGATCGCGAGCGAGGTTCGGGCGTTGTTCGCGGTGGCATCCCGTCCCGAGATCGTGTCACTCGCCGGCGGCATGCCCCCGGTGGACGTCCTTCCGTTGGAGGCGGTCGCGGCGACGGTCTCGGAGCTGGTGCGCAGCCGGGGTGCGGTGGCGCTGCAGTACGGCTCGGCGCAGGGCGATCCGGGGTTGCGGGCGCGGATCTGTGACGTGATGGCGATGGAGGGCATCACCGACGCCCACCCTGACAATGTGGTGGTGACCGCCGGGTCGCAGCAGGCGCTGGATCTGCTCACCCGCGTGTTCATCGACCCGGGCGACGTGGTCGTCACCGAGGGGCCGACCTACGTGACGGCGATCAACACGTTCGCGGCCTATCAGGCGCGGATCGTGCATGTGCCGATGGATGGCGACGGCCTGTCGCCGGGCGCGCTTGCGGAGATGTTGGCGCGGCTGGCCGCGGACGGTGCCCAAGTGAAGTTGCTGTACACGGTGCCGACGTTTCAGAATCCCGGGGGGATCACGCTGACGGCGCCGCGGCGGTCCGAGGTGATCGAGCTGTGCCGCCGGGCGGGGGTGCTGGTGGTGGAGGACAACCCGTACGGGTTGCTGTCGTTCACGGGTGAGCCGGTGCGGGCGATGCGCGCCGACGCGGCGGACGACGTGGTGTATCTGGGGTCGTTCTCGAAGACGTTGGCGCCGGGGCTGCGGGTGGGGTGGGCGCTGGCTCCGCCGGCGGTGACGGCGCGGCTGGTGTTGGCGGCGGAGTCGGCGATCCTGTCGCAGTCGATGTTCACGCAGCTGGCGGTGGAGCGGTATCTGGCGACGCAGCCGTGGACGGAGCAGGTGAAGGCGTTCCGGGAGATGTACCGGGAGCGCCGCGACGCCATGCTCGACGCCCTGGACGAGGCGATGCCCGCCGGTGCGTCCTGGACTCGGCCGGACGGGGGGTTCTTCGTGTGGTTGACGCTGCCGGACGGGGTGAACACGAAGGCGATGTTGCCGCGGGCGATCGCCGCCCGGGTGGCCTATGTGCCCGGGGTCGGGTTCTACGCCGACGGGTCGGGTGGTATCAGCATGCGGTTGTCGTACTGCTACCCGTCCCCGGAGCGTATCCGGGAGGGGGTCGGTCGCCTCAGCGCGGTCGTGCGCGACGAGCTGGCCCTGCGTGACACCTTCGGTTCCCACCCCTCCCGTCCCTGATATGCCCGACACCGTGAAGGATCCGACGATGACTGATCTGGGCCGTGTGCTGATCCTCGCCGGCGGGCTGTCCCCCGAGCGGGAGGTCTCCCTGCATTCGGGGGGGAAGCTGCGCGACGCGCTGGCCCGCATCGGGGTCGAGGCCGAGCTGGCGGATGTCGACGCCGCGACGCTGCCCGCGCTGGCTGCCGACCCGCCCGACGTGGTGTTCCCGGTACTACACGGGACCTCGGGGGAGGACGGCACGATCCGCGAAGTGCTGGATCTGTACGACCTGCCCTACGTCGGCGCCCTGCCCCCGGCGTGCCGGGTGGCGTTCGACAAGGCGACAGCGAAGGCGGCGGTCGCCGCGGCGGGGGTGGCGACCCCGGCGGCGGTGACGCTGCCCCGCGAGGCCTTTCACGATCTGGGGGCCGCCGCGCTGATCGAGCGGATCGTCGCCCGCCTGGGACTGCCCGTCGTGGTCAAGCCCCGCGCGGGAGGGTCGGCGTTCGGCGTAACGCGCGTCGAGGACGCGGGTGAACTCGCTGAGGCGCTGATGAGCTGCTTCGGCTACCACGACTCGGCGCTGATCGAACAGGCCGTCGCCGGGGTCGAGATCGCCATCGGGGTCGTCGACACCGGGGAGGGGCCGGTCGCACTGCCGGCCGTCGAGATCGAGCCGAGGGCGGGGGTGTACGACTACGCGGCCCGGTACACCGCGGGTGCCACCTCGTTCTTCACCCCGGCCCGCCTCAGCGAGGAGATCCTGCGCGCCGCCGCCGAGACCGCGCTCACGGCGCACCGGGTGCTGGGCCTGCGAGACCTGTCCCGCACCGACCTGATCGTCGACGGGAACGGGGTCGCGCAGTTCCTGGAGGTGAACGTCGCCCCCGGCATGACCGACACGAGCACCTGGCCGATGGGGCTGCACGCCGCCGGTCTCGACTTCGCCGTGGTCTGCCGCGACCTCGCAGCCCACGCCTACGACCGCCGCGACGCCGCTCGCGGCTGAGCGCGGGACCGTCGTTCAGCGGCGGTACACCGAGACGTGCTTGCGGGCGGCGTTGGGGTCGTAGGCGGTGGCGTCCCAGTCGCCCCACCGGTACGCGAGTCGGAGACCCGCGGCTGCCGCCAAGGCGTCGATCTCCTCGGGCCACAGGTAGAGCATCCGACCCGGGTACATCCGGACCGGCGCACCGTCGGCCAGCACGATCTCGTGGTAGTCGAAGGTGCGGGCGGTGGGAGTGTTCGTGGCGGCGAACAGCACCACACGCTCGGTGCTGCGCTGCTTGACCACCACGGCCGAGTCGGCGGGGAACATGCCGGGATGCGCCCCGTCCGGCAGCCGCCCCGGCCGGGGCACGAACGTCTCCAGCACCAGCGATCCGCCGTCGCCGAGGGCCTTCGCGGCCTGCGCCAGGAACCGGGATTGGACGTCGCGGTCGGCGAGGAGGAAGAACGTGTTGAACACGGCATAGACCAGGGGGACCGGGTCGGCGACGGTGAAGGTCGCCGCGTCGGCTTCGACCGCGGTGACCGCAAGCCCCTCTGCCACGGCGGATCGGTGCAGTTGGCGGGTCATCTCCCCGGAAGCGTCGATCCCGACGACCGGGACCCCCGCGCGGGCCAGGGGAGCGCGACCCGGCCGGTGCCCGAGCCGACCTCGACCGCCGGGCCGTCCCCGGCGAACGCGGCGAGCACCTTGATCTGCACGGGGTCCGCGGCGAAGGTGCCGTAGAGGTCGTCGTAGGTGTCGGCGATCGCATCGCCGTACGTCGACTCCTGGTAGTGATCAGCTGGCATCGAACACCTCACCCGTCGTGGCGTTACACGCTGGTAACGTCGGCTGTACCGGTACAGGAAGAGTGATCCTATCGAGAGATCGAAAACAGTACCGGTACAGTTTGAGTGACGAGGAGTGCCGGTATGCCCAGATATGAGGAGATCGCCGCCGAGCTACGCCGGCGCCTCGACGCCGACCCCACCCCCTACCCCGTGGGCAGCCGCCTGCCCGGCCACAGCCAGCTGACCGCGGAGTTCTCCGTCGGCCGCGGCGTCCTGACCGAAGCCCTCGGCCTCTTGGCCCTCGAAGGCCGCATCCGCATCGCCGACCGCTCCGGCGCCCTCGTCCTCGACCCCACCGCACCCCCGCAGCCCGTCGACGTCGGCAGCCAGGTCCGCCGCAACGAACTCGGCTACATCTTCAACGCCGCCGCCGGCCACTGGCGACCCACTGCGCCNCCCNCCCGCCGCTGGCTGCCCGCGCCCCCACACATCGCCCGCCTCCTCGACGTCCCCATCGGTAGCGATGTGCTGGAACGCCACCGGATCGTCGGCCCCGACGGCCACCCGGTCCAGATCGCCGACTCCTACCTTCCCGCCGCGCTCGCCCGCGGCACCATCCTCGAAGCCGCCTCCACCGGACCCGGAGGTATCTACGAGCGGCTCGAACACGACTTCGGCCACGGCCCCCTCACCTGGCACCCCCGCGTCGGCGCCGCCGCGGCTACCCCCGAGCAGGCCCGCGACCTCGGCGTCTCCCGCGGCACCCCGCTGCTCGTCCTCACCCGCATCTCGATCAGCGGCACCAGCGGACGCCCCGTCGAAGTCACGATCACCTACCTCGACGGACACCGCTTCGAGGTCACCGGCCAGCCGATCACCCGCGACGACACCGCCGCCTGGCCCACCGCACCCGCCAGCGCGGAAAACCGACCAGCCGCCCTCTGAGGTGAGGATTTCCGGTGTGGGCTGGGTCGGTTGCGGGCGTGGCTGACCGCGCCGGGTGGTCGGGCCCGGCGTCACAGCGTGGCTGTTCGGTTGTGGCTATTCCTCCTGGGTGGTCAGGCGGCGGGCTGTTCGGGTTCGATGGTTACTTTCAGGCCGAGTTTCTCGAGTTGGGCGACGAGGCGTTTCTGCTGGGCTTCCGTGCTGTGCCGGCGCCGCATCCATTCAGGGCCGAGGTCCCGGTAGACGGTGTCGTCGTGGACGATGTGCCAGTAGGCGATCAGAATGTCGTGGCGGATCGCCCCCACGGCTTTCTGGACGCCACGGCGGCCCCGGATCTGGGCGTAGTGCGCGGCCAGATAGGTGTCCCGCGTGTCTGGGCGGCGGCGTGCGCCGCCTCGGTGAGCGCGGTCCGCAGCCACGTCGACCCCTGACGGCTACGACCCGACCGGGCCTTCCCACCGGAGGCGTGGTTACCCGGACAGATCCCCGCCCAGGACGCCAGATGCGCCGCGGTCGGGAAGCGGCCCATGTCCATCCCCGCCTCGGCGATCAGACACTGCGCCGTCCGCTGGGCCACCCCGGGGATCGTCATCACCCGCCCCACCAGGTCCACGAAAGAGGTACGCGCTCGTGGCAGCAGGACAGGATTCCTCAGGACCTCCGCGCCACACTGACCTACGGGCTCGCAGGCACCACAGAGGGACGACGTCGGACCGGACGGCACCAACATCCTCATCAGGGCAGGGTGCCGGCGCAAGCCGTCATGATCACTGACCTGACCTGGAAGCCCTCGGCGAGCTGCTCGTAGCGTTCACCCTTGCGGAGGTGGACGAGCACCAGGAGTGCCTGCTCGGGTGGGGGCAGCTTGCGCCAGGTCCGNCGCTGGGCGCGATCCTCGGCCAGCAGCCCCGCNAGGAAGGTCAGGGTCGACTCGGGCAGGTCGACGACACCAGGGTAGGTTAGCAACGGAAGTCCTCGGTCAAGGGCACAGTGGGGTAGACACCCTGTGATCTACCGGGGACTTCTCTATTTACGGCACCCCTCCGGCCACCGCCCGGCCAACTATCGCCGCCGCCAGATGACGGAACGACCGGAACCAGTGCCCGTTCAATTCGTCAATTGGTGATCCTCAACGGCCGAAAGAATCAGACAAACAGAGATTGAAAAGGCTCAATGATCAATCTCACTGGCGTCGGGGGGCGTGGTCCGTGTCGGTCGAAGAACTGCAGGTACGTCGCTCGTAGAAGAACTCGATCGAACCGGAGGCCCGTAAAGACCGCCGCTGCGCGACGGTAATCCCGCGTGCCGCCCGTGGGCCGCCCGCGATCTGGTGACGTTCGGCACAGTCGGGCCACACCCCGGAAAGATCGACATTGGTTCCCATCAAAATACCTTGGCGTAAGCCGTGGTCGGCGGCGAGAATAGCAGCGGATGGGAGATCTTCCCCACGCCGCCGCGCGCCTGGAAGGCCGTACCGTGGTAGGGTCCGGCAGTCGTAAGATCATTTTTATTCATCTCTCGGAAACGCCGGCCGACGGAGTGCTTTGGGTGCTTACCGACCCCGGCGAGTAGCATGCGATATCTCTGTCGTGCATGCGACATCGTCATGAAAGGTCGCGGATCGTTCGTATCATGAAGCCAGCCAGTGAAAGGGCCTCGCTGAGTGCCGGCGCGCTCTTCGCGAGTCAGTCGGCGCTGGTCAGACGTCTCTGCAATCGCCGCCGAGTCATCGGGCCTGGCGCCTGCGACTGGAAAGCAGCCGTGGCGCGTGGACCTCAGCTCTCCTTTCGGCCCGCTGGCCCGTGGACCGTAACCACCCTCAGGAGGAGCATGTCCATTCAGTGAAGCGAGACCAGAAGACTGAAGGTCGGTTCGAGCGAGGAGCCCACGAGCATGGTGGACAGCATCAATGCGTTCATGATCTTCGGTCCTCTGGAGATCATTCTCAAAGGAGAGATCATCTCGATTGAGTCCGGAAAGCTCCGCACCCTGCTGGCAGCCCTCCTGCTGGACGCGGGCAGCGTCGTCGGCTCCGATCGGCTGATCGACTGGTTGTGGGACGACCACCAGCCAGCGAACCCGCGGGGAGCGCTACACACGTACATTCGGCGGCTCCGTCAGCTCCTGGGCGACCCGAAGATGCTGAGCACTGTCAGTAGCGGCTACCGCCTGAACCTCGGGACGGCGGTCCTGGACCTGCAGCAGTTCCGCCGGCTGATCAGGGGGGCCGAGGAGACGGCGGACCCGCAGGCTCAGGCGAAACTGCTGACCGACGCGCTGGCGATCTGGCGCGGCCCCGCGCTGGCCGACGTGCCCTCCGAGTCCCTGCGCCGGGAGAAGGGCGCGGCGCTGGAGGAGGAAAGGATGTCCGCGCTGGAGTCCCGCTTCGAGCTCGAGGTGCGCTTGAACCGAGCCGCCCAGATTGTCCGCGAGATCCGCCTCGCGGCTATCGACAATCCCTATCGGGAGAAGTTCTGGGAGCTGCTGATGCTGGCCCTGTACCGGGCCGGCCGGCAGGCCGAGGCACTGGACGTCTACCAGCAGGTGCGCACGCTGCTGGTAGACGAGCTCGGCATCGAGCCCGGCAGCGGCCTGCGGGACCTGCACGGGCGGATCCTCGAGTCCGACCCGCAGCTGTGCCTGCCGGATCGGTCCGCACCCGACGCGGCGACGCCGTCCACAGTGCCGGCCCAGCTCCCCGCCGACGCGATCGGGTTCGTCGGCCGGCAGGAGCTGATGGACCAGCTCACCGAGGCCTTGCGCCCGTCTGGGACGCGCCCGGGCGTACCGGTCGTCGTGTTGTGCGGGCCGCCCGGAATCGGCAAGACGGCGCTGGCTGTAAGTCTCGGCCACCGGTTGCGGCCAGCGTTCCCGGACGGGCAGCTGTACGTCAACCTGCGCAGCCACGAGCGGCTCGGCCAGGACCCGCCGCTCACTCCGGAGCATGTGCTGCCGCAGTTCCTACGCAGCCTCGGCGTTCCGCCGGGCCAGATCCCGGTCGAGCTGGCCGAGCAGGCGAACCTGTTCCGATCGAAGGTCGCCGGCCGACACGTGCTGGTGATGCTCGACAACGCCTCGAGCATTGACCAGGTGATGCCGCTGTTGCCCGGCGACGCCGGTTGCTCCGTCATCATCACCAGCCGACGGCACCTGGGTGGCCTGGTCGCCACGCTGGGCGCGCAGGTCGTCCAAGTGGGCACTCTGAGCCCCGAGGAGTCCCGCGAGCTCGTCGAGGGCATGTTGCGCAACGTCGCTGTCCCGGTGGATCCTGCGCTGATTCCGGAGGTGGTGGCGCTGTGTGCGTATCTCCCCCTCGCCCTGCGCATCGCCGCCGCCAATCTGATCAGTTTCCCGGGCGGCCACGCCGACGAATACGTGGACAGCCTGCGCACGGGCAACCGGCTGGCGGCGCTTACCGTGGACGACGACCCGGTCTCGGCGGTGTCCAACGCCTTCGCGCTGTCCTACGACTCGGTCGGGCCGGACGATCGCCGGTTGTTCAGCCTGGCCGGGCTCTTCCCCGGGCCCGACTTCTCGGCCAATGCCGTCGCTGTCCTGGCAGACATGAGCACAGCCCAGACCCGCAACTCGTTGAACAGGCTCACGGTGGCGAACCTGCTGCAGCAGCAGGCGCCCGGCCGGTACCAGTTTCACGACCTGCTGCGGGAATACGCTTACAAGCGGGCAGGCGACCATTTCACTGCCCAGGAGATAGCGGCGGCAGTGGACCGTCTCGGCCTGTGGTACCTGGTCGGCACGAGAAACGCGGTGGATATCCTGCACGTGGAGTTCCTCCGGCTCCCGCTGCCGCCAGAAACACGCTCCGTGATCGACGCGCCGGAATTCGTCGACGAGAGCCAGGCGATGGCCTGGCTGCTCGCGGAGTGGCGCAACGTCCTTGCTTGTATGCGCGCGCTCGACGGTTCCTGTTCAAGCCATCTGACCTGGCATCTTTCCGATGCGCTCCGCGGGTTCTTCTGGACCGGAAGATATCGGACTGAATGGTCGGAGGCGGCGCACGGCGGTCTGATTGCGGCCGGTCGGAGTAAGGACAAGCTCGGCATGGCCGCGATGCACCGCAGTCTCGCCAACCTGTATAACACGCTAGGTGACTATCGTCAGGCGATAAACCACCTTGCTGAAAGTGTCGCCCTGCACACCGACCTCGGCATGTCCGAGGAGGTGGCCGCCATCCTGAACAACCTCAGTCTCGCCCATCTGAGTCTCAGCCAGGTCGATCAGGCCGAGCGCATCGGGCAGGAGGCCTTGGCGATCGCCCGGGAAGTCGGGTCCCCGCGGACCGAGGCCGCCGCGCTTGGACTACTCGGCCAGATCCACTGGGCTCAGGGCGACATGACTGTGGCCACGACCTACATCACGTCGTCGCTGCGGGCCGCCGGCGAGCTCGGGCTGCATCACATCACCTCGTACAGCCTGAGGAACCTGGGCCTGGTACGTGAGGCGTTGGGAGATCTGGACGCTGCGAAGTCCTGCTTCTCCCAGGCTCTTGAGGTCTCCACGCGTATCGACTCCTTCTACGACCGGAGCATCTCGCTCTACGGGCTCGCGCTGGTGCACCACGATGTCGGTGACAACCAGGCCGCGCTTGAGTTCGCCGAGCAGGCGCTGGGCGCCTTCCAGGAGTGCGGTGACCGGACCTTTGAGGCGGAGACCCTCTGCATCATGTCGGGGATCAACGCCGAGCGCGGGGACTGGACCGCATCCATCCAGTGCGCCCGGCAGGCATTCGAACGGGCAAACGCCATCGACTACACCGACGGGAAGGCCTACTCGCTCGTCCGGATCGCGCTCGCGGACGACCACTTCGGCCGTGCCGCCGCCGCGGCGCTGCACGCGGCAGACGCCTTCGCCCTGGTGGCCGGCACCAACCGGATCACTCAGCGCAGGATCCTGGTAGACCTCGGGCTGATGTACGCCGAGCAGCAGGAGTTCGAGCGAGCCACCGAATGCGCACAACGCCTGCGCACCATCTCGGAGGAGACCGGGCAGCTTCTGGGCGCGGCCGAGGCGAAAAGGATTATGGCCCTGGTCACGCGCCGGTCGAACCTTTTGCCATCCGCCGAACCCCTCCGGAACGAAGCGTCGTAGACCGTCGGCTGGACCGCGTGCCTGATACAACCCGGGTGCGCGGACCGCGCGACATCCGGCCTTTCTCACCCTCTGATCATGCGCCCCTCGGCGGAACTGGTCTGATACGCCGGCGTGGTCCCGCTGATGTCAACCGCCAGCCAGCCGTCAGCGGCACGAAAGGATGGTCGGGGTAGCTTTGTCCTGCGCAGGAAATATGCGCCCAGTACAAGCAGATGCCGTCCTGGCGACGGGCGCAGCAATCAGCGGAAGAAATCCCGCGCAGGACCCCAGCGAAGGATCCGTAGATGCCGGCTGACACTGAGATCGCACACACCGAGGACTCTCTCCGCGAGCTGCACTTCATGCAGACGGTCGACCGTTCCCTCATCCACCGTCACGCGCTTTCCGAAGTGTTCCTGACCGACACCGTGCCCACCGGTGCGACGTCCTACCTGGCTGCCGCCCAACTGCCGTCGTCCCACGCGTACTTCACCGACCACGTCCGACACGGCGCGGTGGATCCACTGCTTCTGCTGGAATGCTCACGCCAGGCTGAGACCTACGGCGCCCACGTGCATTTCGGCGTGGCACGGGACACCCGGTTCGTCCTGAGGTCGTGGTCCATGCAGCTGCCGGGGCTGTTCGCCATCCGCACCCGAGGCGCCAGCGAGCTGACGATGGCGGTCGGCACGCGCCCACTCGTCGGCGACCGGCCGACCAGTCGGTCGCTGGCCTACGACATCCGGCTTTCCCTGGACGGCGTGGCCATCGGCGACACCCGGATCGCGGTGGGCTACCTGTCTGACTCCGCCTACGAACACGTGCGGGCGCTCCGCCGGGGAAGCGCGCCGCACACATCGGACGACATCCGGCCCACGCCCGCGACGATCGCGCCGGCCGCTGTCGGGCGAGCCAGCAGCGTCAACACAATCCTCGTGGATCCCGTCCAGTTCGCTGGCGGGGCCACGGCCACCATTCGGGTGCCCGTCGACAACCGCAGCATGTTCGACCACGCACTGGACCATTTCCCCGGCATGGTACTCACCGAGGCGGCCCGGCAGCTGTGCCTGTGGTCCGGCGCGGACCTGCTCGGCGTGCCGGCCACCGCGGCCACCGTCGTCGCCTTCGACCTGGCCTTCACCCGGTTCGCCGAGCTGGATGTGACAACCACCGTGGCAGCGGTCCACCAGCATGAGGACGTGGTCGGCGGGTCCACCTTCGCCGTGTCCTTCCAGCAGAACGACGCCGTCATCGCGGCGGGAACCATGACCATCTGCCCGGTTCCCACCAGTCATCTCACCGACGACTGAACCCACAGCCGCACACAACGCCAGCTGCACAGGGCGAGGACGGGCACCGGCGGTGGCGCCGCGGGCCCGGGAGGAGAATGCGATGGGCCGATCGATCTTCATCACGGGCGGGAGCCGGGGCATCGGCCTGGCCGCCGCACGGTCGTTCGCCGAGGGGGGCGACCGGGTCGCCGTCGCCGGCCGGTCGGGGGCCGCCCCGGAAGGCGTGCTCGGTCTGCGCGCGGACGTCAGGGTACCTGGCGACGTCGAGCGTGCGCTGCGAGAGGCGGAGGAGGCGCACGGAACGGTCGAGGTACTCGTCGCCAACGCGGGCATCACCATCGACGTCCCGCTGCTGCGGATGTCCGACGAACAGTTCGAGACCGTGGTCGACACGAACCTGGCCGGAGCGTTCAGAGCCGTCCGGGCCGCCGTCGCCAGCATGCTTCCGGCCCGGCGTGGGCGAGTGGTGTGCGTGTCGTCGGCACTTGGTTTCCTCGGCTCCCCCGGGCAGAGCAACTACGCCGCGTCCAAGTCCGCCCTCCTCGGCATGGCACGGTCCGTCGTGTGGGAGCTCGGGAACCGCGACATCACCGTGAACGTGGTGGCACCGGGGATCATTGACACCGACATGACCAGGCCGCTGACCGAACAGCGCAGGCAGGAGCTGATGCGGATGACCCCGCTGCGCCGGATGGGGACAGTGGACGAGGTCGTCGCCGCCATCCGGTTCCTCGCCAGCGACGAGGCAAGCTACGTCACTGGCACCGTCCTCCCCGTCGGCGGCGGCATCGCGATGGGCCTGTAGGCGCAACCCCGACCGGGTGCGGACAGTCCGCGCCGCCGTCAGGTGCGGGCCGCGGCCAGCAGATGCCGGGTGTACGGGTGCGCGGGGCGCTCGAGCACCTGCTCCGCGCCGCCGATCTCGGCCACCTGCCCGTCCTTCATCACCAGGACGCGGTCGCTGACGTGCCGGATCACTGCGATATCGTGGGAGATGAACAGCAGGGCCAAGCCGAGTTCGTCGCGCAGTCCCGCCAGCAGGTCGAGGATCTGGGCCTGCACCGACAGGTCGAGCGCGGACACCGGTTCGTCGCAGACGAGGACCTCGGGTGACGGCGCGAGCGCACGCGCGATCGCCAGCCGCTGACGCTGCCCGCCGGACAGCTCGCGAGGGTGGCGTCGCAGCACCTGTTCGGACAGCCCTACCTGGTCGAGGAGTGCGACGATCCGATCTCGTCGCGCCCGGCCCCGATCCGGACCGGACATGGCGTCGCCGACGATCCGCTCGGCGGTGTGACGCGGGTCGAATGAGCTCAGGCAGTCCTGGTGGACGGCCTGTATCCGGTGCCGCCGAGGCCTGCGGTCACGTTCGCGTACCCGGCTGGGCGAGGCGGTCGCCGCCGCGGCCGCCACCCAGGGCGCGCCGGCGAACCGGACGGTACCCTCGTCCGGTTCGAGCAGGCCGAGCACGATGCGGGCCAGCGTGGTCTTGCCGGACCCGGACCCACCGATGACGCCGAGTGTCTCGGCGGCACGAAGCTCGAACGTCACGGCACGGACGGCGTCCCGCCACCCCCCGTCGGGATCGCGGAAACGTTTGGTGATGCCGGTGGCTTCGACGAGAGCCTCGGCGGTGTCCCTGCGGGCCGGGGCGACGACCCGTGGCGGTCCGGCCCGCTCCGTTTCCGTTCCGGGCCGCCAGCACAGGACGCCGGGTTCGAGACCCGGGTGATCGGGGCGCGGCAGTTCCTCGCGGCACCGGTGGTCGGCGAGTGGGCAGCGCACCGCGTATGGGCAGCCGTCCGGCCCGGCCGGTGGACGGCGCGGCAGGTCCGGGGACAGCACGGTGCCCCGCGAGTGCCGCGAGGGGGCCGCCGCGAGCAACGCGCAGGTGTACGGATGCCGTGGACCGCCAAGCACGTCGACGGCCGGTCCCTGCTCGATGATCCGCCCCTCGTACATGACCGCCACCCGGTCGGCGACGGCGGCCACCGTGGCAAGATCGTGACTAATCAACAGCAGGGCGACACCGCCGCGTACCAGGCCGCGCAGCACCTCGACGATCCGCTCCCGGGAGGCGGCATCCAACGCGGTCGTGGGTTCGTCGACCAGCAGCAGGTCGGGTCCGGCCGCGACCGTCGAGGCGATCAGGGCCCGCTGTCGCAGACCGCCAGAGAGCTGATGCGGGTACTGCCCGGCGCGCCGGGCCGGCTCCGGCACCCCCACCTGCCCAAGCGTCGCGACGGCCCGCTCGCGGACGTCGCGACGGGCCACGATCCGGTGGACGCGCAGGGGCTCGGCCACCTCCGCTCCCACCGTCCGCAGCGGATCCAGGGAGGCCAACGCGTCCTGGGGCACCAACCCGATCCGGCGGCCTCGCAACACCCGCCACCCCGGTTCGGTCAAGGCGGTCAGATCCACGCCCTGCAGGTCCAGCCGGCCAGCACGGACCATCGCACCGCGCCCGGCCAGTCCGATCAGCGTCCGGGCGAGCACGCTCTTGCCGGCACCGGACTCGCCCACGACCGCGAGACACTCGCCGGGACGGACGGCGATCGACACGTCCCGCACCGCACGCACGCCGGCGACGCCGTCCCGAAACGTCACGTCCAGCCGCTCGACGACCAGGGTCGGCTCGGCGGCGGTCACGTCCGGGCTCATCCGCCGCGCCGGACAAGCCGCTGCTGGGCCCGGCGGCCGGCGGCCTGGACGGCGAGCACGGTCAGCGCGAGCGCCGCACCCGGGCACACCCCGACCCACCACGCGGACCGTAGGAAGTCCCGGCCTTCCGCCAGCATCAGACCCCACTGCGCGGTGGAGGGCTGCGGGCCCAACCCGAGGAAGCTCAGCCCCGCCACGTACACGATGGCCGAGCCGACCCCCGTGGTCGCCAGCGCCAGCGCCGGACCGAGCGCGTTTGGCAGCACGTGGCGCACGACCAGCGCCATCCGGCCGACGCCGAGTCCGCGGGCCGCCTCGACGTAACCCGCTCGGCGGGCGACCATCGCCTCGGCGCGGACGAGGCGGCCGTACAGAGGCGTCAGCGCCACCACCGTGGCAATCATGGTCCTGCCGCTGCCGGGCCCGAGCACCGCGATGACCAGGAGGGCGAGCATCAACGGGGGTATCGCGATCAGCACATCCATCACCCGGGTGAGCACCAGGTCGACGAGGCGCCCGCCGAGCGCCGCCGCGAGGCCCAGAGCCGCACCGATCCCCACGGCCAGCGCGACGGAGCCGACGCCGAGCAGCAGGGACGCCCGGGCACCATGCAGCACCCGGGCGCACACGTCCCGCCCGAGCTGGTCGGTCCCACACCAGTGCGAGCCGCTCGGCGCTGCCAGCACGCCTGACGGGTCGACGACGGTCGGCGAGGCGCCCGTGAGGATCCCCGGTGCCGTCACCGCCAGGGCGATCACCAGGAGGATGCCAGTGAGCAGGATCGTCGACGCGCGGGCGACGAGACGCGGCGCGGGCCGGTCAGACAGCGTCGGAGGCGCTGCCAGGACGTTGGTCACCGGTCCATCACCTCGATCCGAAGCCGCGGGTCGAGGACGCGTTGCAGCAGATCCACGACGGTGAAGACGACGGCCGAGACCAGGGCCGATGTGAGGACGACCCCCATCACCACGGGCATGTCCCGGTCGATGACGGCGTGCACGGTCAGCGCGCCGAGCCCCGGGCGGGCGAAGACCGTCTCGACGAGGACGGTGCCGGCGAGCAGCGTCCCGGCGAGCCAGCCGCCGAGGTTGAGCGCGCTTGCGGCGGCGTGGCGCAGGGCGTGGCGCATTGTGACGCCGGTGGGGCTCAGGCCGCGGGCCCGAGCGGCGGCGGCGAACGGCTGCGCGAGGGCGGCTTCCAGTCCCTCCCGCAGCGTCCGGGAAAGCGCGCCGGCGGCCGGCATGGCGAGGGTCACCGACGGCAACACAAGGCTGGCCGCGCCCTGGGCCCCCGCTCCGGGGAAGATCCGCAACTGGAACGAGAACACGCTCACCAGCACGATGCCCACCCAGAACGAGGGCACGGACAGGGCCAGTGACTCCCAGGCCATCGCCGCGGCGCGCAGTCCCGGTCGGCGGCCCGCGGTCGCGACGGCGATGGCCACCCCGGTCAGGACCGCGAGCACCAGCGCCGCGGCCGCGAGTTCGGCCGTGGGTCGCAGCTGATCCACGATCACCTCGCTGACCGGCTGCTGGAGTTGATACGAGGTACCCAGGTCGCCGCGGGCGAGATGGCCGAGATAGTGGACGTACCTCAGCGGAGCCGGCTCGCCGAGACCGTACTCTGCCTGGATTTCCGCCCGTACCTGGGGCGAGGCGGACGTTCCCGGCCCTAGCAGGACCGCCACCGGATCGCCCGGGGCCAGCTGCAGCGCGGTGAAGGTGAGCGTGGCGGCGCCCAGCAGTACCGCGGCACCGGAGAACAGGTGTCGCAGCAGGTGTCGCAGGACGGTCCGGCGGCGCGCGGGTTCGGGGGCGGGGCCGCGATCCTCCGTCGCCGGCGCCTGCTCGAGGACATGCATGTCGCCTCCAGACATCCGCCGCGCTACCCGGAGACGCGCCAGGCATCGAAGAAGAGCGGCCAGGCGTTCGGGTCGACGCCGATGCCGTCGACCCGTCGGGCCACGCCCAGGATCGAGCTGGGCGTGTAGAGCGGGACTACAGCCGCGCTGGCGAGCACGTCGTGCTGGACCCGCCCGTACAGGTCGTCGCGGGCCGTCCGGTCGAGGCTCTCCGCGCCGTCGACCGTCAGCCGGTCCACCTCCGCGTCGGCCAGCTGCGCCATGTTCTGCCCGCCAGATGCCGGGGAGCTGGCGGAGTTGAAGAACAGCCGCAGCACATCCGGATCAGCACGGCTCCAGCTGAAGTCCAGCATCTGCGCCTTGTTGCTGTAGGAGAGCGCCAGGTAGGTGCCGACGTCGAGACTGGGACGGGTGACCTCCACGCCCAGCTTCCGCAGGTCGGCCTGGATCGCCTGGCCGAGCACATCACGCTGGTCGCGCAGGTACGTCGGCACGACCGGCCAGGAGATGCTCAGCCGCCGGCCGTCGCGCACGCGGAACCCGGCGCCGTCGCGCCTGGCCCAACCGGCCTCGTCGAGCAGCTGGCCGGCTTTGACTGGGTCGTAGGGCCAGCTCTGCCTGACGGTCGCGTCGTAGGAGGGAGTGACGTCCGTCAGCGGGCCCCAGGCTCGCCGGTACTGACCGAAGTACACGGCGCCGACATTCCGGTCCACGTTGATTCCCCGCTGGATCGCGGTGCGGACCCGGCGGTCGGTGAAAGGCGCCAGCGACGTGTTCAGGTAGAGACTGTAGGGGACTCCCGGCACGTCCTTCCGCAGCAGCCGCAGATTCCGGTCGGCGCCGACGGACCGCGCGTCCGCCGGTGGCACGGCGGCGGCGACGTCGACCTGCCCGCTGGTCAGCGCGCCGACCCGGATGGAGTTCTCCTTCAGGATGCGGATGACGATCCGGTCGAGGTAGGCGGGGCCGGAGTGCCGCGCGGTCGCGGGCGCCCAGTCATAGGCCGGATTCCTGGTCAGGACGATGCGCTGGCCTCGGGTGCGACTGGTGACGGAGAACGGCCCGGTACCAACCGCTCGTGGCCCGCCCGCGCACAGCTGCGCGGCGTCGGTGGCGAGGACCTTCGGCGAGTAGAAGCCGAGATAGGTGGTGCTGGCGGCCTGGAGGAACGGGGCGAACGGCCGGCTGAAACGCACCCGTACGGTGTAGAGATCGACGACGTCGGTGCCGGCGTACGGGCCGAGCAGGCTCGCGGCGTACTGCGACCTGGTCTGCTTCGCGACGATGTGCGCGAAGTTGGCCCGCACCGCCGCCGCGTCGAAGGCGCTGCCGTCGGTGAAGGTCACGCCGTGGCGCAGATGAAAGGTGTAGGTGCGCAGGCCGTCGGTGATGTCCCAGGACGTCGCCAGCCAGGGGTGGAAATGACCGGCGTCGTCCTGCGCGACGAGTGAGTCGAAGACGTTGCGGAGGACGCTCGCGGTGACGTCCTGCTGGCTGGCGTGGATGTCGAAGCAGGTCGGCTCCGCGTCGATCGCGTAGGTCAGGGTTCCCCCGCGCACGGGTCGACCACCGCCTGCGGGAACCGCGGCGGTGTCGGGACCGCACCCGGTGAGCAGAAGTATCGCCGCGACAACGAGGAGTCCGAGCGCGGACCGTACGGACACGATGGGGTGCACAGCAGAGCTCCGGGGGTCGAGGGCCGGTGTGGTCAGAGGGCCGCGGGCGGGACGTCCGCGGCCGTCGCCCCCCGCCGGTCGGACGTCCCGCCCGCACCGGGTGACCGCACCTGCCCGGCGGGATGCGCCCCGGCCTCGCGGAGATGCCGCGTCACGAGCCCGTGCACGAGCGGGCACCACTGCGGGGGAAAGATGTGGCCCAGCTCGTCGACAACCACCAGCCGCGCGGCGGCGATCTCGCGGGCCAGCGTTTCGCCGTGCGCGAGGGGAAAAACGGTGTCGCGCCGGCCGTGCACCACCAGGGCCGGCACCCGGATCGCGCCGATCCTCGCGGTCAGCGGCGGCGTGCGGTCCAGTGCCCGCAGATGGTTACTGCCAAGGTCCGAGCCCGCCTCCCGTCGCATCGAGCGCTCGACCAGGTCCCGCCAGTAGGTCTCACTGAACGGCGCGCCGGCCCCCACGAGCACGCGCCAGCCGCGCACCGCCGCCGCGACGCGCGCCGCTCTGGTCGTCGGCGGGTTGTCGTTCAGCGCGGCGACGTGGTCGAGCAACGGCCGCTCCGGACCGGGCAGGCCGGTCAGGGGCGGCAGATGGACGTCGCCGTTGGCATCCGGGGAGCAGGACAGCAGGACCAGGGAGCGAACCAGGCTCGGCTCCTCCAGCGCGAGCAGCTGGGCCACGATGCCGCCCGCGGACTGGCCCACCACGTGTGCGGATGCCAGTCCCAGTCCGGTGATGACGTCCGCCGCGTCCCCGGCGAGCGTGGACAGGTCATAGCAGGAAAGGCGGGAGTCGGTCTTCGTGGACAGACCGACGTCACGATGGTCGTATCGGACCACCCGGTACCCGGAATCGGCCAGCATCCGGCAGAGCGCGTCGGGCCAGGTGATCCCCTGCGCGGGCCCGCCCATCACAAGCAGAATCGCGGGATCCGCTGACCTGCCAAAACTTTCGGTCCATAGCATAAGATCGTCTCGTGTCCGCACAAACCGTTCCATCTGCGTCTCTCTGCTAGCGTGCGCGTGTCTGGCAATCCCCGACGGGTCACGTGTGGAGGCGGCGGCGATGCCCGGTTACCGGCGCGGCGAGACAACAGCCCTCGTGCTGGTGGATCTCCAGCACTGGATCGTCGACATGCCGTGGGCGCCGATCCCGGGTACCCAGGTCGTCGACGCCTGCGTCCGGCTGCGTGACGGCCTGGCCGACGCGAAGGCGACGACGGTGATCGTGCGTTATCTGCGTGCCGACGGCCGCGACGGTGGGCCCCAGGCCGCGCCGAACCAGCTCGTCGCCGCCCTGGCGCCGCGGCCCGGCGACCTTGTCGTCACCAAGGACGGCCTGGATGCCTTCACGGGCACCGGCCTGGCCGGGCTGCTGCGCGAACAGGGCCGCACCAGGCTGGTGATCGCGGGCCTGTCCACCGCGCACGGCGTGTCCGCCACCGCTGGAACGGCGGTGGCGTCGGGCTTCGACGTGGCCGTCGTGTCCGATGCCACCGCGAGCGTGACGGTGGCGGAGCACACCGGAGCGCTCGATCAGCTCGCGCGCGCGGGCGCGGCGATCTGCTCGATGGCGGATATCCTCGCGCCGTGAGGCGTCACTGGCTGCTGCTGCCCGTGGGCCGAACGACGTAGACGACCCGGTACTGGGCGTCCGGTGGCGGACCGTCCAGCGCCATCGCATAGCGGTCGGCCAGCGTCATGAAGAACGTTCCGGCCGAATCCGGGTCGATGCGTTCCACCACCCCGCGGATTTCGAGGTACCGGTATGGCTGGTCCGGGTCGTTGATGGAGACCGCCACGTGTGGATTGGCCGTCACGTTTCGGTACTTGTACCGGACGGTCGTGTTCGTGAAACAGAGGAACTCGCCGTCCCAGGAAAACCACATGGGATTCACCTGCGGCTGCCCGTCGGGCCGGATGGTCGCCAGATGGGCGAAGAGCGGCCGCTCCAACAGGTCGCGGTGGCTGTCCGGAATGATGGTCACGTTTTTCTCCTCAGGTCGCCGAGGCCGTCAGGCTGCCTCGTCGGCGGTGCGGTGAACAGTGCGGTCAGTCGGGTCCGCACCGGTGCGGCGTCACGGGAGGCCGTGTCGACATGCCCGTCCGGGCGCACCAGGGCGGCGACAGCGCCCCGCGCCCGGCCGTTTCCGTCGAGCACCCGCACGTCCACCCGGTCCGCGAAGTGGTCGCGGCACAGGTCCGCCAGTGCGTCGAACGAGGCGCCGCCGGAACCGTGCCGCTCGGGCCGCGAGATCAGCAGGGTGTAGCGCAGGTCGTCGAGCTCGGACCGCAGCGGCAGCGGGATCAGTGCGCCCGGCTGGAATCCGGCCACCGCGCGGCCCTCCGACGCCGCCACCCGGTACCTGGTGCGCAGGCCGGCCAGCCAGGGAACGTAGGAGATGTCGAACAGTCGTAGGGCTGAGGCGGCCCGCAGCAGCGTGTCCCGAAGCGCCACCTGGTAGCCGCGGCGCAGCAGCCAGATCCGCGTCTGCACGTCGGCCTGGCGGACGACCGCCCGGGCTACCTGCCCACGCTCCGCCGCGTAGGTGTCCAGCAGATCCGGATCCGCCCGGCCGTGCCAGACGAACGCCATCTTCCAGGCCAGGTTGTGCGCGTCGGTGACGCCTGTGTTCAAGCCCTGCCCGCCGGCCGGGCTGTGGATGTGCGCCGCGTCCCCCACCAGGAACACGTGCCCGACCCTGGTCCGCTCGGCCTGCCTGGCGTGCACCGAGAACACGCTGAGCCAGTCCGGGTCACGCAGGACGATCCCGCCCGGGCCCCGCTCGTCGACCAGCCGCTGGACGGCGTCGAGGTCGGCTCCCTGCTGGGTGAAGTCCGGTGGCGCGGAGGTGAAGACCCGCCACCGGCCGGAGGGCAGCCCGCAGGCGACCAGGATGCCGCGCGTGGAGCAGAAGTAGTGGGTCATCGTCGGATCGAGTGCGGTGTCCGCCAGCGCGTCGGCCACCACGAAGCGCAGCTCATAGGTGTCGCCGTCGAAGCCGATGCCGAGCTGGGCCCGGACCGTGCTGCTCGCGCCATCGGCGCCGACCAGGTAGGCGAACTCCTCGATCCGCTCCGCGCCGTCCGGATACCGCACCCGCACCCGCACCCGGTCGTCGCACTGGTCGAGGTCGAGCAGTTCGGTGCGCCATTCCGGCGAGCCGCCGAGGCCGGTCAGGACCTCCCGCAGTACCTCCTCGACGCCGGGCTGCGGGCAGATCAGCGGCCGGGTGGCCGTCCGGTAGCGCAGGTTGGCGATGACCTTCCCCGAGGAGTAGTAGCGCATCTGCGTCTGCGGCAGGGATCTCGATGCCAGCGCCTCATCGCCCCCGATCCGACGGATCAGTTCACGGGTGCGTGGCCACACCCCGAGTGCCTTGGACAGGGTGCTCGGCCCGCCGGCCCGGTCGATGCAGCGCACCGGCACCCCGCGCCGGGTCAGCTCGATCGTGGCCATGAGACCGGCTGGTCCGGCGCCGGCGACCAGCACCGGCAGCCGCGGTGCCGACGGCGTCATGCGTCCACCGCCACGGTGACGGGCTCCGCCTGCTCGGTGGTGGTGACGCCAACCTCCCGCGGCCGCAGCAGCAGATGAAGCACGACCCCGGTGGCGGCTCCGATGCCGACCAGCAACCACAGCAGAACGTGGATGCCGTGGGTGTAGCTGCGCGTGAGCAGGTCGAGGAAATCGGCGCGGGCGGTACCGGTGAGGCCGTCCGCCGCGCCGGTGAGGTTCCCGCTGACCGCCTTGTTCGCGATCGTGGCGGCATCGGCACCGCCCGGCGGGACCGCCGTCGCCGGCAGGCCCGCGGAGATTCTCCCCCGGGTCACATCGAGCACCAGGGCCCCCATCGCCGCGATCGCCACCGCCTCGCTGGCCAGCCGCACGGTGTTGAACATGCCGGCGGCGGTACCCGCCTGTTCGGGCCGCACCGAGGTGATCGCGACACCGTCGACCAGACCGGCCGTCATGCCCATGCCCGTACCGATCAGGAACAGCGGCCCGATGAGGCTGACGACCGCGATGTCCTGGTCGATGACCGTGAGCCAGGCTGCACCGCCGGCGGCCACCAGCATGCTCAGGCTGAGCACCAGCCGGGTGGACAGCCCGCGCCGGACCAGGTTGCTGACAACCAGCGGCACCACCAGCACAGGCAGGGTAAGCAGCATCATCGTGTCACCGGCGCGGCCGACGGACATCCCGCGGGCACCGGTCAGGTAGGCGGGCAGGAGCACCACCAGGCAGACGAACCCGAAGGACAGGGACAGCGGCACCAGCGAGGCGGCCAGGAAGCGCGGCTGGCCGAACAGACCGAGGTCGAACATCGGTCGCGCCTGGCGCAGTTCGGCGACGACGAACAGCGCCATGAGCACCGCCGCCGCAACGAGGAGCAGCACCGTGCCGGCGCTGCTCCAGCCCCACTGCGGCCCCTGTACGACACCGAGCATCAGCAGCAGCAGGCTCAGCGTGAAGGAGGCGATGCCCGGCCAGTCGAACCGGATCGCGGCGGGATTGCGCGACTCCCGCACCATCGGCACCGCGACGGCCACCAGGACCATGACCACCAGGTGCGAGGCGAACACGCCTCGCCAGCCGAAGGCGTCCACCAGCAGCCCGGCGGTCGACGGACCGAGAGCCAGCCCGGCGCCGGCCGCCGAACCGAGGATGGCGAACGCCCTGGCCTGCGCCGCGCCCTCGAACGTGGTGGCGAGGATTGCCGACCCGGCCGTCATGACTGCGGCCGCGCCGACCCCGGCCAGCGCCCGGGCCGCATCCAGCACGATGATGTCGGACGTCAGCACACTCACCGCGCTCGACAGGCTGAACAGGGTGAGGCCGGCGACGAACAGCCGCTTGCGACCCAGGATGTCGGCGGCCGAACCGCATGCCAGCATGGAACACGCGAAGGCCAGGTTGTAGGAGTTGACCACCCACTGCAACGGAGCGTACCCGGCGTGCAGGTCGACACCGATCCGCGGCAGGGCGACGGACGTGCCGGTCAGGGAGGCCGGCAGGGTCAGCACGGCCAGGCAGACCGCGATCAGAACAATCACCGGGCGGCCGCGGCCGCCCACGGAAGGCGCATTCATGGCAGAGGTCCTTGTTCCCAGAACTGGTGGGGCCGAGTAGGGCGAAAAGAACGGAGGGGACGGGTGGCGCGGAGAAGGACGCGCGACCGGGTCAGGCCGCCGGTCGGCCGACGGCCGCGCAGGAGAAGCTGAAGCCACCGCCGGCGCCGATCACCAGGGCGAACTCGCCCGGGGCGAGCAGGTCCTGTTCGACGATCGCGGCGAGGTTCGCCCCCATGTCGCCCGCGCCCAGATGCCCGGTCTCCGCGCCGAGGTCCACGATCTTGGCGGTGGTGGCGTTCTCAACGGCCGGGTGATAGGTCTCCTGCCGCACCTTGAGACCGACCCGGGGCAGGGCGATGAGGCGCAGCCGCGGATCGTCGGAGGTGAGGCCGCTGTCGGCGAGGCAGTCCGCGATGATGCGACGGAGCGTCGCGTGCACGTCCCGGAAAAAGCCGGCGGTGCCGACGTCCTCCATGAAGGCCTTCTTCGTCCGCCTCACGTCCACTCGCTCGCTGAGCCACCGGCTCGCCGGGGTGAAGGGGTCGCGACCGCGGTGCAGCCCCTCAGCGGCGGAGACCGCCCCGCTGGCCAGACCGAGCAGCGTCAGCTCGTCCACCGCGTCGTCCCGCTCGTGCAGGAGCATGGCCGTCGCGCCGTCACCGTAGAAGACTCCGTAGTCACCGCTCCAGCGGTCGAATCCCTCGTCGCGGAAACAGTCGGCCGTCGTCACCAGCGCGGCGCCGGTCGTGCTGTCGGCGAGCAGGCGGGCGCAGGCCGCCTCCAGGGCGACCCCTCCGCCGTTGCACATGACCTGGATGCCCAGCGGGACGCTGCGGCGGGCACCGAGCTGATCGGCGATGTAGTGCGCGGGCGACCAGAAGTCGTGCCCCTGGTGATGGATCCAGGCGTGCGCGCTGAAACCGAGGCGGCTTCCGTCCCAGCCGGCGGCGTACAGCGCCGCCCGCGCGGCCCGGACCGCCATTTCCGGCGCCGCGACATCCCGCGCGACCGGTACCCGGATGACGGCGGTGTTCGCCAGGTCCTGTTCGCTGATGTGGCCCTGGCCGATCGCGTCTCGGGCGGACACGGTCGCGTCGGGCAACCACGCTCGGACCGCTCGGAGACCGAACCCCGATCTGAGGTACATCATGCCTTCCCATTGCCTCGTGTCGGAATGCCGGGAAGAAGGTCCCAGCCGCGCTCGGCCGCATGGGCGAGGAGAACCGGGTCCTGTCCGACCACGCCGGCGTGGCCCACGGCCGCGAGCATCGGCAGGTCCGAGGAGTGATCGCCGTAGGCGACGCAGAGCCGCCCGTCGACGCCGAACTCGGCGAGCAACGCCCGGGCCGCGGTGGCCTTGCCCTCACCGATGACGGTGCGGACCACCCGGCCGGTGTACCGGCCGGCACGGACTTCGGGGACCGTACCGAGCACCTGATCCGCCCCGAGGTGTTCCGCGATCGGGTCCAGGCAGGCCGAGAACGATCCCGACACCAGGACGATGATCGTCCCGGCGGCCTGGAGTCGGCGCAGCACCCGCACCAGCTCGCCGTGGAAGAGCGAGCCCCCCACCATCTCCTGTTGGAACCACCGCCGGCCGCTTGCGGCCACCTCGGTCTCCCGCTGGCCAGCGAAGACCTCGTAATAGAGCCGGTTGGTCTCCCCGCGTGGCACCCCGTCGGCCGCGAGCCGGTGCAACCGGTCCGCGATCTGCCGGTACCGGTCCGGCGCGCCGAGGTGGAACTCCAGAAAACTGAGCATCCCCTTGACGGTGATGAGTGTTTCGTCGACGTCGAAGAACGCGATCCGGGCGGGATCGATGCCCATGGCGACTCAGTACCTGGTGCCGACGGCCGCCGGCACCGCGTCGAGATCCGCCAGGTCTTCGCCGCTCAGGACCAGGTCCGTCGCCGCCACGTTCTCCCGCAGGTAGCGAGGGTTCTTTGTGCCGGGAATGGGGACGACCTGACTGCCGTGGGCCAGCGTCCAGGCGATGGCCACCTGCGCCGGCGTCGCGGAGTGACGCTCCGCCACCTCGCGGACGACATCAACGATGCGCTGGTTCGTCACGATCGCGGGTCCGCGGAACCGCGGGTTGGTCGCCCGGAAATCGGAGTCCTCGAAACGGTCGACGTGCAGGGTACCGGTGAGGAAGCCGCGGCCCAGCGGGGCGAACGGCACGAAGCTCACCTCGTTGTCGGCGCACCATCGGACGACGTCGCTCGCCTTGTCCGGCCCGAGCGGGTCCCGCGTCCACAGGGACAGCTCCGACTGGATCGCGGTGACCGGGTGGATCGCGTGCGCCTCGACGGCCTGCGCCACGCTGACCTCGGAAAGGCCGAGGAAACGCACTTTGCCCTCGGCGACCAGCTCGGCCATCGCCCCCCAGGTGTCCGCGAGCGGGACGGCCGAGTCGACGCGGTGCAGGTAATACAGGTCGATGACTTCGGTGCCAAGCCGGCGCAGGCTCGCCTCGATCGCCGTGCGCAGATAGGCGGGCGACCCGTCGAGATGTGACCTCCGGGCAGCCAGGTCCTCGATCACGATGCCGAACTTCGTGGCGACGACCACGTCCTCGCGCCGACCGACGGCGGCCCGGCCGAGCAGCTCCTCGTTGTGGCCGGCACCATAGATGTCCGCGGTATCGAGCAGGGTCACGCCGAGGTCGACGGCTTCCCGGATCACCTCGACCGAACGGTTGTCGTCGAGTTCGGACTCCTTGTAGAGCCAGCTCATCCCCATGCAGCCCAGGCCGATCCCGCCGACCTCGACCCCGGTTGCGCCGAGTTTCCGTACCTGCATCCCACGTTCTCCTTTCGGACTCAGGCGGCGAGGAGCACCAGCGCCGCGTTGTGACCGCCGAATCCCAGCGAGGTGCTCAGCGCCACATCGAGGGACGCGGTCGTCGCCGTGCCGGCGACGACCGTCAGGTCGACCGCGGGATCCAGGTCGGTGAGATTCGCCGTCGGCGGGACGGCGCCGTGGCGCAGCGCCAACGCGGTGAGACCGGCCTCGATGGAGCCGGCTGCGGCCAGGGCGTGGCCAGTCACCCCCTTGGTCGACGTCACCAGGGGACGCTCGCCGAGGGTCCGGCGCAGCGCCCTGGCCTCGGTGACGTCGTTGAGCGGCGTCGACGTGCCGTGCGCGTTGACATGGTCGACGTCGTCGCCGGCGATCCCCGCGTCTCGCAGAGCCGCCCGCACCGCCCGCTCGATGCCCGCCCCGGCCGGATCAGGCGCAGTCGCGTGGTACGCGTCCGACGAGGCTCCAAATCCGCTGACCAGGGCGTGGACGTCGGCCCCGCGGGCGCGGGCGTCGGCGGGCCGCTCAAGAACGAGGATCCCAGCGCCCTCACCGGCGACGAACCCGTCCCGGGCCACGTCGAACGGGCGCGACGCGGCGGCCGGGTCGTCACGCCGGGCCGACAGCGCGCCCATCCGCTGCAGGCCGGTGATCGCACCCGCGGACAGGGCCGACTCGGCACCGCCGGCTATCACGACGTCGCAGGTGTCGGACCGCAGCAGGTCCCGGGCGAGACCTACGGCGGTGGAGCCGGACGCACAGGCCGTCGCCGTGACCAGACTTGGGCCGAGCGCCTGGCAGTCGATCGCCACGCAGCCCGCGACCATGTTCGCCATCCCCATAGGGATCATCAACGGCGAGACGTCCTCCGGCGCGCCTTCGACGAGAGAGCGGTGCTGCCGTTCCCAGGTGTCGGTGCCGCCAAGCGAGTTGCCGATCACCACGCCGACGCGCGCGCCGTCCCACGTCCCCGGGTCCAGCCGGGCATCGGCGATCGCCTGGCGAGCGGCCACGATCGCAAGCTGGACGAACCGGTCGAGCCGCCAGGCCATGGCTCGGCCCAGCAGCTTCGTCCCGTCGAAGTCCGGCACCCGGCAGGAGAAGTCGACCGGGAGACCGGCCAGGGCCGGGTCCCGCGCCGCCGTGGACACCCCGGAACACACCCGCTCCCAGGTGGCGTCCGTCCCGATGCCGGCGGCGCTGACCAGGCCCAGACCGGTGATCGCGGCGTCGAACCGGGCCGGCGAGGAACCGGTCACACCCGGCTCCCCTTCGCCTCGACCAGCCTGGCGGTCTCGGCCAGGGTGGTGCCGGTCTGCAGGGCGTCGTCGTCGAGCGACACCCCGAGCTCCTTCCTGATGATCAGGAGGAACTCGATCAGACCGAGAGAGTCGAGCATCAGCTGCTCGTAGGTGCTGTCGGGCGTGACGCCCTCGGCGACGACACCGAGCCGGGACACGAGCAGGTCGGTGAGCGTTCCTTCCAGCGCGTTCATGATGTTCTCCGATCAGCGGGCCGCAGCCGGTACGGGCAGCGCGGCGGGAAGGGGCGGACGAGTCGGGAGCGGGAGCCCGGGCAGCGGCTCGACGGACAGGGACGGGAGCGTCAGCCCCGCGGCTCCCCAGGTGAGGCCGCCACCGAATCCGCAGAGCATGACCTGGTCATCCGGTTGCAGGTGACCGGAGACGACGCCGTCGACCAGGGCGAGTGGGATGGACGCCGCAACCGTGTTCGCGACCCGGTCGAGGTTCACCACCAGCCGTTCCACGGGAATCCCGAGCTCGAGTGCGACGGCGTGCAGGATGCGGACGTTCGCCTGATGCGCGATGACACGGTCGATCTCGCCGACCGACCAGCCGACGCGCTCGGCCACCTTCCCCGCGGACTCGCTCATCCGGATCACGGCGTTGCGGAAGACGGAGCGCCCCTGCATGTCGAAGAAGTAGTCGTCCTCCGGCGCGAGCAGCCCCATCGAGCGCTGCTCGGAGCCACCGGCCGGCACCGTGATGAGGTCGGCCTGGGAACCGTCGCTCCCGAGGTCGAATCCGAGGATCGCACCCCGCTCACCGGCCTCGCCGGCCCGCAGGACGACGGCGCCGGCACCGTCACCGAAGATCGCCCTGGTGGTGCGGTCCCGCGGGTTGAGGATGGTGGAGAACGAGTCGGCCCCGATGACCAACGCGGTGTCGACCGATCCGCTTGCGATCATCGTCGCGGACGTGGCCAGCGCGTAGACGAAACCACTGCACACCGCCGCGATGTCGAAGGCCGGTGCCTCCCCGAGCCCGAGCCTGCTGGCGACTTCGGGAGCCGTCGCCGGACAGGGGTGATCCGGCGTGCTGGTCGCCAGCACCACCAGGTCCACCCTCGACCGGTCGGCGGACCTCAGCGCGCGCCGCCCCGCCTCGATCGCGATACCCGACGTTGCCATGCCCGCGTCGACGACGAACCGCTGGCGGATTCCGGTTCGCGTCCTGATCCATTCATCGGTCGTGTCCAGTTCCTCGGCGAGCTGGTCGTTGGTCACCAGCCGGGGCGGCACCCAACCGCCCAGCCCGGACAGCACCGCGGCGCGGGCCGTCAAGGTAGGATCCCGCGTGTCGTACCGGCACCTTCTCGCGTCGAAAGTCGGCCGAAATCCTGTTCGACACCGGTCCGTGTGGTCATTACCGTCATTGCCGATTTCCCCTTCCAGCGGAGAGGATGTAGTCGTCGCGCATGGCCTCGCGGCGCCGGATGCGGCACGCCCGACCAGGCACTGTGGACAGCGACGACGTTAGCCGCGCGATCTTTCATCCCACTGACGGACTCCTTGCGGCCATCGTAAGAGTTCGGTGATGGCGTGGGTGGGCGGGCCGAAGGCCCGGCCGGTGTTGCCGGTCGGGTGGTTTTCGGCTTGTGGGTGGGGTTAGGGCTCGGGCCCGTCGGGTGGGCCGTCCTGGGGNGGGTCGGTGCTGGGAGGGCTGCCGGTCTGGGTGGTGGTCTGCCAGGTGAGGAAGGGTTCGAGGGCGGGGCCGGCGGGTGCTTTCCCGCCGGCTGTGGCGCAGGCGTTC
>NZ_JDWE01000051.1:22802-30557 GCF_000685765.2 Frankia sp. BMG5.23 | reverse complement strand
TACGGTCGGCTCCACGGGCGTTTACCGTCTCCGACCTACTGGCGGCGACGAGGTTGGACAGGTTGACCGCGGCGTTCAGGTCGCGGCCGCCTACCAGCCCGCAGGACTGGCAGGCGAAGATACGGTCCGACAGGGTGAGGCCTGGGTTTCGCCAGCCGCAGTCGGAACAGGTCTTCGAGCTTGGATACCAGCGGTCCGCGACCACGAGCGTCGATCCGTACCAGAGGGTCTTGTAGGCGAGCTGGCGGCGGACCTCGGCCATCCCGGTATCGGACACGGCACGGGCAAGACGGCGGTTACGGACCATCCCGGCCACGTGCAGGTCTTCCACCACGATCGTGTCGTGGGTCTTGGCCAGCCGGGCGGTGAGCTTGTGCAGCCCGTCGCGGCGCTGGTAGGCGACGCGGGCATGGAGGCGACCGAGGGTGGCGGCGTGTCTACGGCGACCGGCGCTGCCGGGCGTGGAGCGGGCGTAGGCCCGCGACGCGCGGCGCAGTTCGCGCAGCGACCGGGCCAGCGGCCTGGGGTTCTCGACGGTCTCGCCGGTCGACAGGACGGCGAGGTGCCTCACACCCAGGTCGACCCCGACCGGGCCGCCCCGGCGCTGCCGGGTAGACGGCTTGCCGGGGACATCACGGTCGGCCTCCACGGTGAACGCCACGAACCAGCGCCCCGCGGTCCGGGACACGGTCGCGCCCAGCAGGCGTGCGGACCCGTCGACGAGCCGGCCGGTCAGCGCACCCATCGGCTCATGCACCTTGACCCGGCCGACCCGGGGCAGCTTCACCTGCCGATCCCCAGCCGGACCGTAGGCGCCGGTGGTGTACCGGAACGAGTCACGGGCCCTCCCGCGCTTCTTGAACCGGGGAAACCGACCCGCCGGCCCTTCCGCTTCCCTTACCGGGAGTCGGTGAAGTTCTTCAACCCCCGGGCAAGCTGATCCAGGCCAGCGCGGAACGCCTCCTTCGAGCACCGCGCCCACCACGGGGCCAGCTTGTGTTTCGCAGCGTTCCAGGCCAGCCGCAACGCGGGCAGCGTCCACGACACCGGGGTGAGCAGATCACCGGTCAGCCCGTAGGACTGTTCGGCCTCGCGCTGCGCGAACGCGGCTTTCACCCGGACCAGACCCCAGTTGTAGGCGAACCGCTCTGCCCCGGCATGCCGGCGCAGAGCGGCAAGCCGGACGGTGTTTGGATCGAGAGCGAACCCTCTCCACCTCCCGCGACGCCAAATCATGGAAGGGTCGGCTAACGAACCGCTTGTTCCAGCAGGTAGGTACAGCGGCGGAAGAGTGGTCCGTCGTGGTGGAGCATCGCCACGATTGTTACTTCAACCGGAATGTCCGAGTAGTGGACAAGGCCGGGTCGCCGGGCCGAAGCCGCAGCTCCCCGAGCTCCGGTAACAGGACTGCTGCCGCGACCGTGCGCTCCCGCCGGATGTCGCCGTTGTCGGGCACCCGGATGGGTGGGGCGGACAGCAACGCGAGGTGCTCCTCGGGCTCCTTCCCAAGGGTCGCGAGCACCGCCGTGGCAGCCTCAAGCCGGCGGACGGAGGAGTTGCGGGCGAACACGTTGATCTCGTCGTGGGGAACGAAGTCGGGATGGAGGAAGTGGTTGGTGTGGACGGTCTGTGGCGCTTGCACGGTCCGTAGCTCGTCACCGAGGATCTCCACCCAGACCGCCCGGGTGGCATCGCAGAGCGTCAGCGACCGGGAGCTGGCCAGCCGCAGGCCGCGGAGGACGTCGAGGGCTTCCTCGACGTCCTCCGCTGTGTCGAGCAGGTGCCGGATCGCCAGGTACGGGGGCAGACCTGCCCGCCAGTCGCCACCCAGGACGAGGTTGAGCCCGATCGCGAGGCCGCGGCTGTTGAGGCCGAGGTATCCGAGCAGGCCGCCGAAGCTCAGCACGAGCGAGCGGCCGATCGGCGAGGCCAGGTCGAGGACGGCGATCTGGTCTTCGAGGTCGCCGTTGAGGTCGACGGTCTGGGCGAGCAGCGGGCCGGCGACCCGCGCGTAGGTGGTGCAGTCACCCGCGGTGGGGATCTTGGTGTAGCCGAGGATCTCGCGCCGAAGCTGGAGCAGCCAGGCCTCGTCCTCGTCCAGGCCCGCGCCGGACGCGAGCCCGGCGACCTCGGCCGCGAGCCGCGGCGTGGCGTGCTCGATCTCCGTACGGTACCGGGCGATCGTCGGGCGCAGTCCGTCCAGCGTCACCGGGTCGGGCAGCAGCCGGCCGAGCCGGCAGACGTGGTCGTCCACAAACGACCGCAGCCGCCCCGCCAACGCCGCCCCGTGGGCCTTGCCCAGCTCCGACGGCTCCCCGTCCGCCCTGACCAGGACGGTCACGGGCACGCCTTAGGGCGCTCGGCGAGCGTCTTCTTCACGATCGGCCATTCCTCGACCAGCACGCTGTAGTAGATCGCGTCGCGACGGCGCCCGTCCGGCATGGGGTTGTAGCTGCGCAGCACCCCCTCCTCGACGGCGCCGATGTTGCGCAGGCCGCCGCGGGCCTGGGTGTTCAACACGTCGGTCTTGAACTCCACCCGCAGCGCGCCCAGGCGCTCGAAGGCGTGCTCCAGCAGCAGCACCTTGGCCCACCGGTTGATCCCCGTGCCGCGGAAGTCTCGGCCGAGCCACGACCAGCCGATCTCCAGCCGAGCGTCCGGCTCGGACAGGTTGCTATAGCTCATGCTGCCCGCGACCCGGCCGGTGCGCTTGTCGGTGATGACGAAGACACATCGCCGGCCGGCCCGATGGTCGGCGAGAGATGCGTCGAAGAACGCCTCGAAGTCGGCATCGGATTCCACCCGGAAGACGAAGTACCGCCAGATGTCCGGGTCGAAAGCGATCGCCCGCAACGCTTCCCGGTCGGCCTCGGTGACGGGTGCGAGGCGGACGTGGTCGTTGTCCAGGACGGCCGGGCCGTCCGTGCGCCAGGCCACCGGTCAGGCCCCCGCTGGAGCGTGCCGGGACAGGATTTCCACGCAGTCACGCAGGGTGTGCATCCCGGCCAGATCGTCCTCGGTGAAATGGGCCATGTCGATGCCCGTGTCCCTGCACAGCGAGGTCAGGAACAGGACCTTGTTCAGCGAGGTCAGCCCGTAGGTACCGGTGAGGGCGGCAGCGGGCTCCAGGTCCTCGGGGGCGATGTCGATGGTCAGCACCGCGGCCAGGTTCTCCCGGACGACGGTCTCGATGTCAGGCAGCACAGAGTCGGGCAGCACAGAGTCAGGCAGCATGGAGTCCCTTCCTCGGGTCGCCGAGCTGGCGCAGGTACACCGCTCGGATCTGCTTCCGCTTGGGTTTGTACTGAGATGTGAGCAGGCCGTTGTCGATGCTGAACGGCTCGTCGGCCACCACGGCCCGGTGGATGTACTGGTCACCGCCGAGCGCCTTGTTGGTGGCCGCGAGCTGTGCGGAGATGGCAGCGGTGTCCGCCGGCACCGACGCCGGCGAGACGACCGCCACCAGCTCGGTCTGGGCCGGGCAGTAGAGCACGCACTCCGCGATGGCCGGGCTGGCCTTCAGATGCTCCTCGATCTGCCTGACGATGATCTTCTTACCGTTGTCCAACACGATCGTGTCGTCGGCACGACCGAGAACGAACAGGAAGCCGTCGGCGTCAAGGTATCCGAGGTCACCGGTGCGCACGGTGCCGTCGGGGCCGAAGACCCGCTCGGAGTCGCCGGGCTCGCAGTAGGCGTACCGCCCGTTCACCGGGTGCTGGGCACGGACGCTGATCACCCCGTCATCGTCGATGAGTACCTGCTTGCCCGGCAGCACCCGGCCTACGCTGCCCTCCCGGTGCGCGCCCGGGTGGTTCTTGGCCACGATGCACGTCTCGTTGAGGCCGTAGCCCTCGTAGATCGGCAGACCGAGCCGGTTGAAGAAGGCAAGGGTGGCGGGATCGGCGGGCGCCGAGCCCGTCCAGAGGTAGCGGATGCGGTCGCCGAACAGGTCGCGGGCCACATCGGCGAGGTCCCGGCCGGTGCGCTGGGTGCGGCGCTCGATCTGGCTGCGGGCACCTTCGAAGAAGCCGGGCACGCCCATGACGACGGTCGGCCGTACCTGGGTGAGTGCGACAAACGCCGCCTCGTAGGTGCAGACCGTGACGTCGTGGCCGTGCAGCAGCGCCGAATACACCCAGTAGCGCTGCTGAAGCAACGACAGCGGCAGAAACACCAGCAGATTGTCGCCGGGGCCGTGGCCGAACATGCCCTGGACGGCGTCCAGCGAGCTGTCGATGCTGCCGACGGTGGCGCCCAGGCCCTTGGGCGTGCCGGTGCTTCCCGAGGTGAACTTGATCGTGGTGACCTCGTCGGGGGCGTACCTGACCGGCGGCGGGGGCACGTCGGGCAGGTCGTCGAGCAGGTCGTCGAGCAGGTCGTCGAGCAGGTCGTCGAGCAGGGCCGCGAGTTGCTCGACACCGGATTCGTCGGACGGCCGGTCGGTGAACAGGAGGGAGAGGCCGTAGCGGTCCATGAGTTCGCGGGTAGGCGCGAACTTGCCCGGTTCCAGGCCGGCGGTCTCGACCTTGAGCCGCAGGGCGGCCAGGTCGAGCACCACCCACTCGAGGCTGTTGGCGGAGAGGATGCCGATCCGGTCGCCCGCGCCGAGGCCGCGGGCGCGCAGCCTGGCCGCGACCAGGCCGGACAGTCGCCAGACCTCGGCGAGCGGGACCTCGCGGGTGCCGGCCAGCCTGGTGATGTACAGCGTCCCGCGGTCCGGGGTGGACGCCAGGAGTTTGTTGATCATGACAGGCTCCTGCTGGTCGGGCGGAAGAACGTGGTGTGGGCGAGGGTGACCTTGCTGCCCGGCGGGATCAGCTCGACCGTGCTGGGCCACTGGTCGGGCGCCGGCTGGCCAAGGGCTTCGGCCAGCCGGACGGCGAAGCGCGGCATGACCGGCGCGGCGCCGTGCGCGAGCAGTGCGGCGGCGGCCAGCTCCAGTGCGGTGGCCGTGCGCACCTCGTTCGGCATGCCGCCGGCCCGCGCCAGCACGCGTTCCCGGCGGCTGAACCGGAGCGCGTCGGCCACCAGGGCGTCCAGTTCGGCGGCGGCCTGGTTGAGCGAGAACCCGCCGGGCCGCAGGCTGGCGGTGAGCGCCCCAAGCCGGGCAGCGAGCTGGCTGAGGAACCCGGCGTGCTCGGGGGTCCAGTTGCCGGCGTCGGGAGCCACCCCGTCGTAGTGGTCGGCCACGTGCTGGCCGAGGTCGTTCAGCCAGGCCTGCCAGGTGCCGATCAGGGTGGTCGCGAGCGTGTGCTCGTAGGCGTCGAGCTCGAAGTTCGTTCGCTGCGCCTCGGGACGGCTACGGGCGAGGAAGTAGCGCACGGCGTCCACGCTACCGGCGTCGAGGATCTGCTTGCCCCAGATGGCGTGCCGGCGGCCGGTGGAGAACTTCAGGCCGTCGTAGAGGAAGAACTCGTTGACGTGGTAGTCGATGTCCGGCGTCCAGCCGGGCAGGGCGAGCTGGTAGAGCACCGGGTAGAGAATCGCGTGGTAGAAGCTGTTGTCGTAGCCGAAGAAGTGGACGATCTTCCAGTCGTCGGTCGGCTCGGCGGCCGTCCAGTCGCGGCCGATGCGCTCGCCGAGCTTCTGGATGCCGTGCAGGAAGCCGAAGGCCATCTCCGGCCATACCCAGATCACCTGGCCGGCGCCGTTCGCCTCGTGCGGGGTGATGCCCCAGTCGCTGGGGTGGCTGACCGGGATGTCGACCCGCTCCCGGCGGAACAGTCGTGCGGCGAGCTCCCGTAGCCGGGCCGGGACGCGGCCCCGGCGGTGATGGTCGAGCACCGTGCCCGCGTGCTCATGCAGCGGCAGCACGTAGCGGCGGACCGTGCCGGCAGCGGGTGCCTCGCCGGAGGGCTTGGCGACCGGATCGGCCAGGTCGACCACGGTGTTCGGCTCGCCGCACTCCTCGCAGATGTTGCCGCCGGTGATCTCACCGCAGCCGGGGCAGCCGCCGCGGACGTCGACCTCGTAGAGGTATTGGCCGGTTTTCGGGTCGAACAGCGCGGGGCCGTCGCTCGGGGCGATCGCGCCGGAGTCGACCAGCCTGGTGAAGAAGTCCTTCAGCGCGGGGACATAGCTGGGGTCGGCGTTTGTGACGGTGTACTGGTCGAGCGGGATGTCCATCAGTCGCAGGGTTTCCGCGATCTCGGCGCTGTAGTGCGCGGCCGTTTCGGCGTTCGACCTGCCTTCCCGGCGAGCGCAGTCGACCACGTAGGACTGGAAGTCGTCGCTGCCGGTCAGGTGCCAGATGTTGGCGCCGTTCATCCGTTGGAACCGGACGTAGGCGTCGGCACCCAGATACGGGCCGGAGAGGTGGCCGAGGTGGAGGTCGCCGTTGGGGGTGGGCGGCGTCGAGAAGACGAACACCGGGCGGTCGCCGTGCTCGCTGGTCACCGGGGTGGCCGAGGACACCGCGCGGGCGCCGTCGCGCCAGTACTGGGTGAGGAAGACCAGATCCTGATCCCCGGTGTTCTCCACGACGTGAGCCTCGAACGGCTCGAACAGGACGACGGTGCCCGGCGCGACCGGGTGGCGTTCGGAGCCCACGACGAACTCGCCGCGGCCGGCGACGATGACGATCAGCTCGGTTTCGTCGTGCCGGTGGTGCGCCGAGGCGACGCCCGGTGCGACCCGGCCCCAGGCGGCGCCGGTGCCCAGCCCGTCGACCGAGACCATGTCGATCCCGAATGCTTCGGAGAGCGCGGCGACGCCAAAGCGGTCGATGATCATGCGGTGTCCTTCTCGTCGAGCAGGTCGGCGGCCGCCGCGGCGATCGCGGGGGCCAGCCGGTAGCCGGAACCGCCCGCCGCGCCGGCGAACAGCACCCGGCCGTCGGCGGTGACCGGGCGCACGATCGGCGTACGGTCGGGGCTGTAGGCATCGCAGAACACGCGGCCGGAGACACAGTACGGGCTGAGCTTCGGGGCGTAACGATCCAGGATCGCCCGGCCGCGGTCGAGGTCGTCGGCGGACAGCTCCCCGGTCAGCGCGTCCGGGGTGACGTCCCAGTCGGGTGAGGTGTAGCTGAACAGCCAGTGGCCGCGGTGGGCCAGCGGTAGCAGGAACGCGTCCTCGTCGTGGAAGACGGTCGTGCGGTCGCGAGGGGTGGCGGGTCGTTCGATGTGCAGGGCGACCACTTTCTTGATCCGGACGCCGAGCGGGGCAAGCAGCTCCGGCCAGGCCAGCCAGGGACCCGGTGCCAGCACGACGCGGCCGGCGGTGAGCCGGGCACCGGTGCTCAGCGTGAGGACGACGCCGTCCGGTGCGGACCCCACGGCGGTGACCGCGGTGCCCTCCCGAAACGCCGCGCGGTCGCGGAGCCGAGCGGCCAGGAGTTGGGTGAGCGCTCCAACGTCGGCGTAGTGGGCGCCGTCGCCCTCCCAGCCCTGGTCGGCCGGACGCAGCCGCGCTTCGGGGAGGTAGTGCTCCCGGACGGCGGCTTCGTCGGTGCTGACCACGGTCAGGCCCACCGGGTGGATCGGCACCTGTGGGTCTCGCCGGCGCAGGTCCTCGTACCAGCGATGGCTGTAGGCGGCCAGCGCCCGCACCCGTGGGGTGGCACCGCGCGGGAAGTGCAGGCCGGCGGAGAACCGGGACACTCCGCCGCCAACCACTCCCCTGTCGATCACCGTCACCCGCCGGTGGGGCGCGCGGGCCAGTGCCTCGGTGGCCACCAGGCAGCCGACCACTCCGGCACCGACCACCACGACGTCGGCGTCCACATGATCGCACGCCCTTTGGCCCAGGATT
>NZ_JDWE01000051.1:0-22661 GCF_000685765.2 Frankia sp. BMG5.23 | reverse complement strand
TCCCGGAAAGAAAGGCCTCCGGGCGTGCAGCTTCGCCATAATCGCACGCCCTTTGGCCCATTAGCGGGCCCCTGTCTTGGGTGACCACTCGGCGAACGCCGGGTCCTGTCCCCTGCTCCGGACGCCGCGGATCCGGTCGACGATCCGCTGGCTGCGCCAGGCGGTGAGGCTGAGGTTCGGGTCGGCGAGGCCGCGCTGCGTGCGGACGGCATTTTGCAGGAACAGGTTCCGGTCGGCCGGGCCGTCCCAGTTGGCGGCGAAGTCGGCGTCCACCTGATACTCGTCGTCCTCCCGCGCCAGGCGTTGCTCCAGGGGTGCCAGGAAGTCCATCCGGGCCGGCTGGAACCCGGTGGCCCAGATGATCACTTCGGCCTCGAAGATCTCCAGGCCGCCGGCCAGGTCGTTGTGCTGGACGGAGATGCTCCAGCCGTCCGGCGAGCACGCCTCGACGCTGACCACCTCGCGGTTGGGGTAGAGCCCGGTGAGCTGCGGGGCGCCCGTGATGAACCGGTGGACGTAGATCTGCTGATAGATTTCCCGGGCGGTGGACTCGGAGATGCCGTCGCTGGTCAGCACCTGCTGGCTGTTGAAGTCGGCCCGTACAGCCAGGTCGAGCTCGGCAAAGTAGTCGGAGTGGCAGGGCATGTAGAACTCGTTGGTGAACGGCGAGTCGTCGATCGGGAAGTAGTTGCGCCGGCGGGACAGCCACGACACCCGGTGCGGCAGTTCGCTGTCGGGCCGGGAGATCAGGTCGAGGAACGCCTCGGCGCCGGACTGGCCGCCGCCGATCACCGCCACCCGCTTGTCGCGCAGGCGGACGGCTTTCGACCTGAACTCGCTGACGTGGAACTGAGTGCTGCCCAGGTGCGGGCGGGCGAACATCGGCACCCACGGCACGGTGCCGACGCCGACCACCACGTTGTCGGCGAGGAGAGCGCGCTTGTCGGTCTGCACGACAAACGCGTCGCCGGTGAAGTCGACGGCCTGCGCCTCCTCGCCGAACACAACGTTCTCGTTGCGACTGCAGGCCCAGCCGAGGTAGTTACGGAACTCCTCGCGGGGCACTTTTTCGAACTGTGCGTTGAGGTAGTGGTAGATTCGCCCGCGGTCGTGGAGATAGGCTATGAACGAGAATGGACTGGTCGGGTCGGACAGGCTCACAAGGTCCTTGAACAAGGACACTTGGAGGGTCGCTCCAGGGATGAGCTGATCGTCGTGCCAGGTGAATTCGGCCTTCCTGTCGATGACCAGGTTCGGCATCCCTGGGTCACCGTGCAACAGGGCTGCCAGGCTCAGGTTGGCCGGTCCGGCCCCGATTCCGACACAGCGGTACCGCGGAGACTTACTCCCCATGAGAAGAGCTCGCTTTCAGCGTTCGGACAGACGAACTTACATTCGCTCGTGAAACCGGCCGCGCGGGCCCAGGGCGTCAGCGATGGCGAGGCGCAGCACCTCGGAGGCGCCCTCGTAGATCCGCAGCGACCGGATCTGCCGGTACAGCCGCTCCGGCAGGCTGTCGTGCACCAGCCCGGCCGCGCCGTAGACCTGCACGGCCGCGTCCACGACCTGCTGGGCGGCCTCGGTGGCGTACAGCTTCGCGATGCTGGAGTGCCTGGCCAGCGGGGCGCCCCGGTCGGCCTCCCAGGCGGCCCTGGCCACCAGGAGGGCGGCGGCGTTCAGCCGTACCTCGACATCGGCGAAGCTGGCCTTCACCGTCGGCAGGTCGAACAGCCGCCTGCCGTACGCGGCCCGTTCTCTGGCCCTGGCCAAAGCGGCGTCGGCGGCCCGGCGGGCGAAGCCAAGCGCCGCGGCGCCGACGGTGAGGCGGAACCGTTCGAGCAGCTCCATGGCCACGACAAACCCGCCGCCGCGGGGGCCCAGGACGGCGTCGGCCGGGACCCGGCAGCCGTCGAACTCCAGTCGGGCGATGTCGCGTTCGGCCACCATGTCGATCGGCTCGATCCGCAGGCCCGGGGTGCCGGCCGGGACGAGCAGCGCGGTCAGGCCCAGCGCGGCCGGGCCGTCACCGGTGCGGGCCACCACGCAGAAGACGTCGGCGCCCGCGGCGCCGGCGATCCACATCTTGTTCCCGTCCAGGACGTACTGCGCGCCGTCCGGCACGGCGCGCAGGGCGAGCGCGGCGACGTCCGAGCCGGCCTGCTCCTCCGACAGCGCGAACGCACCTGCCAGCTCGCCGCAGGCCATGCCGGGCAGCCAGCGCCGCTTCTGCTCGTCGGTGCCGTGGCGCTGGATCGGCCAGGCGGCCAGGACCTGGATCGAGAACGCGAAGTCGGCCAGGTCCTCGGTGTAGGCCAGGGCTTCCCTCGTCAGACACAGGCTGCGCAGGTCGGCGGGCTCCAGCAACCCCGCGGCCCCCAGCTCGCGCAGCACGCGGGCGCCGTACTTCGCCGGCGCGCCGGTCCGGGCTGCCGCCGCCAGATCGGCGCGGGTGTCCCAGAACCTGCCGAGCGCCTCGGCCAGCTCGCGGTGTGACTGCTCGTAGAACGGCAGCGCCACCAGCTCCGGGTCCAGGCTCATGCGGCGGCCCGCCCTGCCATCAGGCGCCTGGCCAACTGCGGCTCGACGAAGAACGCGAACGAGGCGTAGCCGCGCCACACCCGCTGCCAGGCTCGCTCGACGGCAACCGGGCCGGCAGTGCGGCCGACGTGGTCGAGGTAGCCGACGATCAGGTCGGTCGCCTGGCGGGCGTGGCCGGCCGAGACGTTGTCGATGGACAGATGCGCCGCCTCGTAGGCGATGTCGAAACGGTGGTGGCGCATCTTCTCCATCTCATGCAGCCGCAGCTCGCCGAGGCCGAACATCTCTACCCCCAGGCTGTAGCCGAGGATCTCCTCGTAGCGGGAGTCCGGGAACAGCGCCAGGCTGAGCTGGTAGGTGGCGTACGGGTAGGTCAGGTCGGGCAGCTCGGCCTGGGTGAGGAACTCCTCCGAGCGCGGGTGCGGCAGGTGGATGTCCATGCTGGCCAGGGCCTGCTGGATCAGCGTGATGTGGTTCTTGGCGATGTCGCCGCGGCCCATCTCGTCGGCGTAGATGGCGAACAGCGGCCCGTCGCTGGGGCGGTGGAAGCGGCCGGTGTTGCCGATCCGGTGCATGCAGGCGCCGTCGACGAGGTTGCCCAGCGCGAACCGCTTCTGGTTGTTGATCACGTTCTTCCTGGACGGGATGTCGGTCAGCGGCCGGAAGGGCTCGACGAGCTTCGTCCAGTAGAGGGTGTCCACCCGCTCCCACAGCGCCTCGGGGCTGTAGTCGAACCAGCTGGCGTCGGTGTAGCGTCCGGCGGCTCCCAGCTCGAACATCCCCTCGGCCTGGGCGAGCACCCGCTCGACGCGGCTGCGGGCGGCAGCCAGCACGCTGGGGAACCGCTCGACGTTGACCAGGCGGTACAGGAACTGACGCTCGTCGAGAGCCGGCGGCTCGGCCGCGAGGACGTCGCCGGGGTCGGCAGCCACGAGCGCATGCTGCCAGGCAGCGGCACCCTCGTCGCCGGCGGTGCAGGCAGCCAGGTCGGCGCCGGGTTCCTCACCCGCGGCAACAGCGGCCGCCCACCGCCCGATCGTGCGCGCTTCGGCCTCGTCGAAGATCCCGAACATCGGCCCACCGAACGTGATCGCCCTGGTGAAGCGGCAACCGCCGGCCCGCAGCGGCTTCAGCTGGCTGGAGGAGCGGAACTGACGGATGAACGCCGCGGCGTCGAACGCCGGGTCGGCGAACAGGTCGCGCAGCGGGGTACCGGAGATCTGCACCTTGTGGTGCTGGCGGCCCGCGTACGGTGCGTGCCTGGCGACGATCAGCGCCACTCTGGCGTCGAGTGACAGGCCCTGGTGCCAGCTCGCGAGATCGTCGAGCATCGCCACGTGCGCGCTCTCCAGACGCACGACGAGCTGGATCGCCGCGAGCAGCCGCGCCCGGTCGGCCGGGCCGGTAGGCGACTGCTCGGTAAGCGCCAGATACTCCGCCAGCAGCGGCGCCGGATCGTACCCAGGGCCGTCCACACCGGGTGGGCCGTCCACACCGGATAGTGCGGCGTCGGTGCCCAGTGCCCGGAAGGCGCAGTGCACGCCGACCACCTCGGGCAGGAAACTGGCCGGCAGCCGGGACAGCGACAGGTAGAAGGCGGCCGTCACCACGGTGAGCGGCCGGGCCTGCGCCGCGGTCAGGAAGTCGGTGGCTGCCAGGTCAGGGAGCACCACGCCGTGCTCCGCCAGCAGCCGGCGGCGCTGATGGGCCAGGGTGCGCTCGGCCACGCCACGACCCAGCAACTCCAGCTGCTCGACGCCCAGCCGGTTGACAATCACGGCGGGTTGGGTAGCTGGCTGCGACACGGTGTCCAGCCAGCAGCCTTCGATCAGCGCGAGCGGGGCACGCTGCCGCAGCACCGCGGCCACAGTCTCGGCCGAAGCGGTGCGAAGCCGAGCGGCGACCCCCGCAATCGCCACGCGGGAGCCGGCCAGCTCGGCGAGCACGTGCTCCCGGTCCGGACCGGCCTCCCTGGCCAGACCGGCTTCCCTGGCCAGGGAAGCACTGTCCGGCAGGAACGCGGCGAGCACCCGGCGGGCGGCCACCAGCGTCGCCTCGGACTCCTGCTCGACCAGCAGCTGGCGGTACAGGGCGGCCGGCGGCCCGGCCACGGCCGCGGCTGCCTCGGCGGCCGCGGCCGGGCCGCACTCGAACGGTCCCAGCGGCAGCGAGGTCGTCAGGTCGGTCATGCGGCTTTGCTCCTCGCGGCCAGGTGAGCGGCGAGTCCGTGCATCTTCCCGGTGGCCTCGAACGCCTGACCGCGGCAGTTGAGGTGCAGCCTGTCGCTGCAGTAGATGCCCGCGTCGGCGCAGAGCGGATGGTCGGTGAACGAGACGAAGATCGCGCCGTACTCCTGGGACACCTCCCGCGTGATCCGGGTGACGATCCTGGTCGCCTTGCTGAACATCTCCCCGTACTTCTCGGAGACGATGCCCGCCTGGCTGATATCGAGCATCCCGATGGTGAGGATGTCGGCACCGGTCACCCTGACCCTGGAAACGATCTCGGTCAGCTCGGCGCGCACGGTGACCGGATCGAAGCCCGGCCTGATGAAGTCGTTGCCGCCGCCGGAGAGGAACACCAGGTCGGGCCTGAAATCCAGGGCCGGCCGCAACTGCGTCTGGCGGATTTCGGTCAGCGTCAGATCGCGTTTGGCCAGTCGAATCTCGTCGAGGTCAGGGTGAATGCGGTGCAGCACGGCACTGATCCGGTCCACCCAGGACAGATCCTGGTAGCCGGGCACAGCTTCGCGTATTCCGGTCGAGATGCTGTCACCGATCACCGCGATCCGCTTCCACGGCGCGCCCGCCAGCAGCTCCACACCGGCTTCGGTGGAGATGACGTATGGGTCGGTGGCTTCGGTCAGTTCGGTCATCCCTCGTCCTCGCAGTCGTCGTCGCCGTCGTCGGACCCGGCGCCGACGGCTATGACCGCGGACACTTCCCGCTGCCGAGTGGCAAACTCCAGCCTGGCGATTTCGTCGGCGATCCGCTCGTCCTCGGCGCTTATCTCGGCCCCGTCGACCCGGCTGAACCCGAGGACGCCCAGCTCACGCAGGCTCTCCTGCATCCTGGGGCCGAACAGGTTGATGTCCTTCAGCGTTGGGACAATCCGGGTGAACACCCGGCGCCGGAATTCGCGCTGGGCGGGCGAGCGGTTGGCCAGCGCGATGCATTCTTCGGCGCCGTAGTCGAGTTTGCGCCACATCTCCTCGCCGACGAACCGGTCCTTGAGCACCCAGCACGCCTCGACCGCGAAATCCTCCCGCTCACGCAGTTCGGCGGTGCTGAGCTGACTGTAGTAGTCGCGCAGTGCCAACCGTCCGAACGCGACATGACGCGCCTCGTCCTGCAGCACGTAGGCGTTGAGCGCCTGCGCCAGCGGATCGCGCATCCGGTCGCGCTGGATGCTGAACGCCGCCAGCGCCAGGCCCTCGATCATCACCTGCATGCCGAGGTAGGTGATGTCCCAGCGGCTGTCACCGATGATCGCCTCAAGCAGGCCGCGCAGACCGGTGGAGATCGGGTAGTGCACTTTGATCTTTGCCTGCAGCATGCGCTGGTACGCCTCGACGTGCCTGGCCTCGTCCATCACCTGCGTGGCGGCGTAGAACTTCGAGGCGATGTCCGGCACGGCCTGGACGACCTTAGCCGAGCACACCAGGCCGCCCTGCTCACCGTGTAGAAACTGGGAATAGAGCCACCCGGCTATGTGCTGGCGGACGGTGGTCCGCTCCGCCTCCGGCAGGCGCTCCCATACCCGCGTCCCCGCGATCCAGATGAACTCGTCGGGCAGGCCGAGCGGGTTGTCCGGGTCGACGTCGTGGCTCCAGTCCAGCTGCGTCTCGGCGTCCCACTGGCGCTGCTTGCCGCGGGAGTACAGGTTCAGCATCTGTTCGGTGCCGGCGTCGTAGTCCCAGGTGAACAGCGCGTCCCCGCCGAGCGGAACGGCCCAGCCACCAGCCAGCTTCGCCATCGTGTCTGACTTCATGACCACTCTCTTCAGGTCTCTTCAGATCTCTTCAGGCTCGGCTGACGACAGCGCGCCGAAGACGTGAGGACACGGCCCCGAAGGCCCACGCCGCCGGCGGCGTGCCGTCCGGCCGCAGGAACAGCGCGGCCGGCTCGGCCACGGCGCACGGCAGCAGGCGGTTGAACCGGCTGCCACGGCAGGCCGCCCGGAACTCCGCCCCGCCGTCCCGGCCATGCTCGGCCGCGAGGTAGGCGAACGCCGGGTCCAGGGCGCGCCACTGACCGTCGAGGTGGACCTCGCACCAGCCGTGGTCGTTGCCGACGAGGCCCAGCAGGAAGCCGCGGCGGGCCCGCGCCTGGAATCCTTCGGCCCGCAGCCGGTCGGCGAGGACCCTCCCCGCCACGACGCAGTCGGCGACACCCAGATCCCAGGACCGTCGGTGGTCGGTGCGCAGCGGCTCGGCGATCGCCTGATAGCGCACCGCGCCGCTGTCGAAGGCACCGAGGACGTCATCGAACGCCGCGCGGATCCGGCGGTCGGCGATGTCGAAACGCTCGCCGGTGAGCCGGACGCGCACCTGGTACGGATCGACCTGATAACCCTCGGCGACGACCGGCCGCGGCAGGTCGGCAGCCGGGTCGTCCAGGAGCTCGACGCCCTCGGCGTCGAGCTCCGGGACCGCCACCTGGAAGGTCTCACCGGTGGGTGCCCGGTGTACCGCAACCGTCCAGTCCAGGGGCACGAACCAACTGTCCGGCTCGGCCGCCACGAACCGCATGAGCAGCCGCCTGGCTAGTTCGGGCACCGTGGTGCCGGTGCCCGAGTGCAGCGCCGCGTTGGCGACGTCGGTGTAGTCGAGCAGGCCGTCGACCTGCCGCAGGCCGAGCGCGGCGACCCCGGCTTCGTCGGTGCACAGCACGGTGGCCGCGTCGGCGAGGGTGGTGTCGAAGACGGCCAGGTCCGGCGGGGTCGGCTCGAAGCGGAGTCTCACATGAGTTCCTTGATGAGCTCGGCAAGGTCACGCGCGGTAACTGCCGCGAACGGGACGTCGTCGGGAATCGCCACACTCAGTGCGTCCTCGAGATCCACCACCACGCTGAGGATCACCACCGACTCGATCTTCGGTAGCAGGTGCATGGGGAGATCCAGGTCGATGTCGGCCTTGTCCATCTGCAGCCGGTTGGCCAGGGCGGTGGCCACCGCGTCCTCGACGGTCTGCATACTCATGAGGCGTCCTTCACGGTCTTCTGGTAGAGGTCCCTGGCGGCTTGGCGGCGAACCTTGCCGGAGCTGGTGCGCGGGATGGAGCGGACGGGCACGGGGTGCACGAACGCCACCCCGGGGCCGAGCTCAGCGGAGATGGCCGCCTCGACGGCACTCGTCAGAGCGGCGGCCTCCGCACCCTCGAGCGGCGTCTCGACGAGGACCGCGAGGTGCTCGAAGCCGCCGTCCCTGGCCTGGAGGGCGGCGCAGGCCCGGACGTCGAAACCCTGGACGCGGCGCGCGATCTGCTCAACGTCTTCGGCGTAGTAGTTCTGACCGCGGATGATTGCCATGTCCTTGAGGCGGCCGACCAGGAACAACTCGCCCTCGGCCTCGAACCCGAGGTCGCCGGTGCGCAACCAGCCGTCGGAGGTGAAGGGCTGTTGGTCGGCGGGCAGCCCGAGGTAGCCGCCCATCACGGCCGCGCCACGGATCTGGACCTCACCGACCTGACCGGCACCCGGGGCGTCGATCCGGAAGGCGATGCCCGGCGCCGCCGAACCGCAGGCGACGACCTCACGGGCGTTGTCGGCCTCCGGGGCGACGCGGGCGACCTCGTCGCCCGGCGCGAGGGCGAACCGGTCGACGGTGAGGTGCCACGGCAGGTCCTTCGGCGTCGCCCAGCTGACGACGAGCGTGGCTTCGGCCATGCCGTAGCACGGAAGCATCGCCTCGGGCCGGAACCCGTACGGGCCGAACACCCGGTTGAATGCCTCCAGCGTCGACCACCGCACGGGCTCGGCGCCGTTGCAGGCGGCCCGCCACCCGGACAGATCGAGTCCGTCGGGAGCGCCGCCGGCTTCGACCGCGTCGACCATGCGCTGATAGGCGAAGTTGGGCATGGGCAGCACGCTGGCGCCGGACGCCGCCGCGCCAGCCAGCCACCCGCGGGTGTCCCGGAGGAAGTCGGTGGTGCGCCAGAGGTTGACTGAGCAGCCCCTGGCCAGGTGCGCGAGCATGCCGAACAGGCCCATGTCGTGGAACAGCGGTAGCCAGATGCCGATCTCGTCGGTCTCGGTCAGGCCCAGGCCGTCGGCTATGGCCGCCAGGCCGGCCAGGATGGTGCCGGCGGTCAGCGCGACACCCTTGGGCGCCGAGGTGCTACCGGAGGTGTACTGGATCACCGCGAACTCGTCGGCCGGGTTCTCACCGACCGGCCCGGCCGGCTCGGGTACCTCCGTGATCTCGGGTACCTCCGTGATGTCGTCCAGCCGGACGTTCGGCAACGTTCCGAGCCGGCTGAGCAGGTGCGCGCTCTGGCCGTCCACCAGCAGGGTCTCCAGCTCGGCATCCTCGATGACGCGGCGCAGGTGCTTCTGGTAGCCCTCGCTGCTCCCGAACGCCACGGGGAGGGCGATGGGCACCGCGGCAGCCCCGATCCGGAAGCACGCGAGCAGCCCGCGCAGCCAGGGTTCGCCGTTGGCCATCAGGATGCCGACGCGACGCCGGCCGGCGATCACTGTTGCCGTCCGCTCGGCGTCGGCCAGCAGTTGCGTGACGGGTACGGATCGTCCCTCGAACGGCAGGTGCAGTGCCGTCTTCGGGCGGGCGTTGGTGCCTACCGCATCCCAGAGCGCGCTCACCAGGTCTCCCCCTTGCCCGAATAAACGAAATAACGCCCCAAATCGGGAGATTGACGGAATCAATGGAAGCGAAACACAAGTTACGTCAGAGCGCAAGAAGGTTACTAATCTTCAATCAATCGTTCGATTTCGACGATCTTTGCCGTGTTCCTTGAACCGGTATCTGGGTGTGCGGAGCTGGTGTGCGCGACCCGTGTCGGGTACGCGTGGGGAAAGCGGCGCTTCGCTCGCGCCGCGTCACCCAGGGCGCCGCGAGCCACCTCACAGCACGGCTACAAGCCGTCACCGATCACAACGTAGCGCGATCTCTGCGCGGCCCTGGGAGTTCGGGTACCCGTTCGCGCTCGGCCTGATGGCCTTGGTGTCCATTATGCCGTACGTGATCTTCAGGCGGCGGCGGTGGCCGTGACCAGCGCGCGGAGAACGAGGGCGTCGGCTGGCCCACGTAGCGTGAGGTTGCCGCCGGTGTGGATCGCGCAGCCCGCTCCGACTGCCTCGATCAGCTGGTCACGTATCGCCCCGCAGGCTCGTGAGCGGCGGCTCGTACGCGGAAACTGGGACGTATGGCGAGCGGCAGACTGCGGATCTACCTCGGCGCGGCGCCCGGGGTGGGCAAGACCTACGACATGCTCTGTGAGGCTCAGCGGCGCAAGGCACGCGGAACGGACGTCGTGGTCGGGCTGGTGGAGACCCATGGGCGACCGCGGACCGCCGCGTTGCTGGACGGATTGGAAATCATGCCCCGCCGCACGGTCTCCTACCACGGTGCCACCTTTACCGAGATGGACGTGGATGCGATCCTGGCCCGCGCGCCAGCGGTGGTGCTCGTCGACGAGCTGGCGCACACGACCGTCCCGGGGTGCCGGAACGCCAAGCGCTGGCAGGACGTCCACGAGCTGTTGAACGCGGGCATCGACGTGCTGTCGACATTGAACATCCAACATCTGGAGTCACTCAACGACGTCGTGGAAAGGATCACCGGAGTCCCGCAGCGGGAGACCGTGCCGGACGCAGTGGTACGCGCCGCCGAACAGGTCGAACTGGTCGATATGACACCGGAGGCGCTGCGGCGGCGGATGGTCCACGGCAACATCTACGGCCCGGACAAGGTCGACGCCGCGCTGGGCAACTACTTCCGGGTCGGCAATCTGACCGCGCTGCGGGAGTTGGCGCTGCTGTGGCTGGCCGACAAGGTGGACGAACAGCTCGATCACTACCGCACCGAGCACCAGATCTCCGGCATCTGGGAGACGCGGGAGCGGGTGGTTGTCGCACTGACCGGCGGCCCTGAGGGCGACACGCTGATCCGCCGGGCGGCGCGGATCGCGGATCGCGCCAAGGGTGCGGACCTGCTCGCGGTCCACGTCACCCGATCCGATGGCCTGGCCGGTGCGTCGCCCGCGCACCTGGCCCGGCAGCGGGTGTTGGTGGAGAGCCTGGGCGGCAGCTACCACCAGGTGGTCGGGGACGACATTCCCATCGCGCTGCTTGAATTCGCCCGAGCGGAGAACGCGACCCAGCTCGTGCTAGGCGCGAGCCGGCGCGGCCGGCTGGCCCACATGATCGACCCTGGTATCGGCGTCACGACAACGAAACTGTCCGGGCCGATCGACGTGCACCTGGTCACCCATGAGGAGGTGGGCAAGGGGCGGCTGCTGCCCCGCCGGGCCCGTGGGCTGACCCTCCGGCGGCGGCTTGCCGGTGTCCTGGCCGCGGTCGTGCTGCTGCCGCTGCTGACCCTTGCGTTGACGCACCAGCGGACCGGTCTCAACCTGACCAGCAACGTGCTGGGGTTCCTGATCGTGGTGGTCGCTGTGGCGCTGGTGGGCGGCCTGCTGCCGGCACTGCTGGCCGCGGTCGGCGGCTTGCTGCTGCTGAACTACTACTTCATCCAACCAGTACACCGCTTCATCGTCGCTGAGAGTAACAACGTTCTCGCGCTCCTGGCGTTCCTGGCGGTTGCGGTGATGGTGAGCAGCGTGGTCGACCTGGCCGCCCGGCGGACCAGCCAGGCGGTACGCGCCACCGCGGAGGCGGAGATGCTCTCGACCCTGGCCGGGAGCGTGCTGCGCGGCGAGCAGGCGCTGCCGGCGCTGCTCACGCAGGTGCGGGAGACGTTCGGGCTGACCTCGGTCGCCCTGCTCGAACGCGCGGCCGAGGGCGGTCAGAACGGCGCCCGCAAGGCAGACCGCCACGGCTGGCGGGTGGTCGACAGCGCCGGGCCCGACCCATGCCTGCGGCCGGACGAGGCCGACACGGAGGTACCGGTCAGCGAGAACCTGACGTTGGTCCTGCGGGGCCGGCCGCTGCCCGCGGCGGACCGCCGGGTACTCACCGCCTTCGCCGCGCAGGCCGCGGTCGCCCTCGAACAGCGACGGCTGGCCCAGGTGGCAGCGGAAGCCGGGCCACTCGCCGAAGCGGACCGCACCCGCCGCGCCCTGCTCACTGCCGTCAGCCACGACCTGCGCAGCCCGCTCGCCACGGCCTCGGCGGCAGTCGCGAACCTGCGCGGCAACGAGGTCGAGTGGAGCGCCGAGGAGCAGGCGGAACTGCTCGCCACCGCTGAGGAAGCGTTGGACCACCTGGCCCGGCTGGTGGAGAACCTGCTCGACATGAGCCGGTTGCAGGCTGGACGCCTGAGCGTGTTCCCCGCCCCGGTCGGGCTCGACGACGTGATTCCCGGCGTGCTGCGCGACCTGGGCCCGGCGGCTCGCGACGTGGCTGTGACGGTCCCGGACGACCTTCCGCTGGCCTACGCCGACCCGGCGCTGCTGGAACGGGTGATCGCCAACCTGCTGTCCAACGCGGCCCGCTACTCACCCCCGGGCCAGCCCCCGCTGATCACCGCCAGTGCGTTGCGCGACCGGATCCAGCTGCGGGTCATCGACCGCGGGCCTGGACTGCCCGCGGAGGACCGTGACCAGGCGTTCACGCCGTTCCAGCGGCTGGGCGACACCGACAACGCCAGCGGCATCGGGCTGGGCCTCGCGCTCTCCCGAGGCCTGACGGAGGCGATGGGCGGCACCCTGACACCGGAGGACACCCCCGGCGGGGGCCTGACCATGGTGGTAGCGCTGCCGGTCGCGACGGTCGGCGATTCTACCCAGCCGGCGGACGGTGCGGCCTGAGATCGCGGGACGGTCAACAGACAACGAGGTCATAGTTTGACAACAAGGTCATGACTGGATAACAAGGTCATGGTTGGAACCGGTAGCCCATGCCTGGCTCGGTGATGAGGTGGCGGGGCTGTGCCGGGTTGAGTTCAAGTTTGTGGCGCAGCCGGCCGATGTACTGGCGCAGGTAGTGGCTCTGCTCCTTGGGTGCGGGCCCGCCGGCCCGGGGCAGCAGATCCCGGTGGGTCAGTAGCTTTTCGGGGTGGCGGACCAGGACGTCGAGCAGGTGCCATTCCGTGGGGGTGAGCCGGACCTCGGCGGGGCCGTCCGGGCGGGCGCTGTCGGGTTTGCGGGTGACGCGCCGTGCGTCGAGGTCGATCAGATAGTCGCCCAGGGCGACGGTGAGCGGTTCGGTGGGCGGCGGGGTGCGCCGGACGACGGCGCGCAGCCGGGCGAGCAGTTCGTCGACCCGGAAGGGCTTGGTGACGTAGTCGTCGGCACCGGCGTCCAACGCTGCGATCTTATCGCTGCTGCCGGCGCGTCCGGAGAGCACGATGACCGGGGCGGCGGTCCAGCCGCGCAGGGCGTGGATGACGTCAACGCCGTCGAGGTCGGGAAGCCCGAGGTCGAGCAGGATGATATCGGGTTCGTGTTCGGCGGCGGCGGCGAGCGCGCGGCTTCCGTCCGCGGCGACGGTGACCTGGTAGCCGCGGGCGCGCAGGGTGATGTGTAGCGCGCGGAGCAGCCGTGGGTCGTCGTCCACCACGAGTACGCTGGTCACGCGTCGTCTCCCGGCAGTGAACCGAGCGGTACGGCGGGCAGGGTGCGAACCATCGTGAGGCCTCCGCCGGGGTGTCCTCGGGGCTGAGCGTTCCGTCCATAGCTTCGACCCGGGAGTTTGTCTGGGAAAGTGCCCCGGCCGCAGTGGGCGGTGCGCGGGACGGGTCCTGCGCACCGCCCCCGGGCCAGCGTCACCCGGGCCAGTCCAGCTACCTGGTCGTCCTGTCGAGGGCCAGGTTCAGGGTGAGGACGTTGACCGTGGGTTCGCCCATGAAGCCCAGCGCCCGACCGTCTTCGTGGTCGTGGACCAGCGCGTGGACCGTGGCCGGGTCGAGACCGCGTTCCTTCGCGACCCGGTTCACCTGCAGGTAGGCGTAGGCCGGGGAGATGTCGGGGTCGAGGCCGCTGCCGGAAGCGGTGACCGCGTCCGGCGGGACCGGGTTGTCCGTGCCCTTACCCGGCCCCTTGACCGGCGCAGTGACGCCGGCCGAGTAGTCCTCGCCGAACCTGGCGCACTCGACCTTGACGCCTTGGTACGTGGCGACGAAGGGCGCGGCCGGGCACTCCTCGTTGATGCTGACGACCCGGGTGACCGGTCCGGTGGTGCCGCCGGTCCGGAACACCGACAGGACCGCGCCGACGCCGTTCGCGGTGCAGAAGGGACGCCGGCCGTCGACCCCTTCCAGGTCACCGATGGCCTTGCTGCGGGCGCAGACCTGGGTGAGCAGGCTCTGGCTGCTTTCGTCCTCGTCCTTGGTGGCCGGGTCGTCGAAACTGTCGACGATGTTTTCCGGGCCGAGGTTGGACGCGGACGTCGACGTCGGGTCGTACCCGTCGCCGGCCGCCGAGGGGCGGGACTGGAAGTATTTGGGAATCGGGTTGCCCTTGTCGTCGGTGAACAGTTGGCCGATCTCGGCTGAGCCGACGATCTGGCCGCTGGCGTTCGTGACGAACGAGCCGTTCGCCTTATCCTTCAGCCCGGGAAGCTGCGCGATGGCCGTGATGACCAGCGGATAGGCGATGCCGGTCAGCACGGTCAGCACGAGCAGTGCGCGGAAGGCTGCGAGGTGCTGCCGCACGAAGGAGGGAAGTCGGGTCGCAGGCATGGTTACCGGGCTCCCGGGATGAACTGGATGACAAGGTCGATGAGTTTGATCCCGACGAACGGGATGATCAGACCGCCGACGCCGTAGATGTAGAGGTTGCGACGCAGCATCGCCGACGCGCTGGACGGGGTGTAACGGACGCCGCGCAGCGCCAGCGGGATCAGGGCGACGATGACGAGCGCGTTGAAGATGACGGCGGAGAGGATCGCCGACTGCGGGCTGTGCAGCCGCATGAGGTTGAGCGCGTCCAGCCCGGGGTAGATCGCCGCGAACATCGCCGGGATGATCGCGAAGTACTTGGCGATGTCGTTGGCGATCGAGAAGGTGGTCAGCGCCCCGCGGGTGATGAGCAGCTGCTTCCCGATCTCGACGATCTCGATCAGCTTCGTCGGGTTGGAGTCGAGGTCGACCATGTTGCCGGCCTCCTTGGCGGCCGACGTGCCGGTGTTCATCGCCACGCCGACATCGGCCTGGGCGAGCGCAGGGGCGTCGTTGGTGCCGTCGCCGGTCATTGCGACGAGCTTGCCGCCGGCCTGCTCTCGTTTGATCAGGGCCATCTTGTCTTCGGGCGTGGCCTCGGCGAGGAAGTCGTCGACGCCCGCCTCCTCGGCGATCGACCGGGCGGTCAGCGGATTGTCACCGGTGATCATAATGGTGCGGATGCCCATCCGGCGCATCTCGTCGAACCGCTCACGCATGCCCTGCTTGACGACGTCCTTGAGCTGGATCACGCCCAGGACGCGGGCCAGGCCGCCATCGGTGGCCTCGGCGACGACCAGCGGGGTGCCACCGGAAGCGGAGATGCCGTCCACGATCTCCCCGGTCTCCGCGGGCACGGCGCCACCAAGATCGCGCACCCAGGTGATCACCGCGCTGGCCGCTCCCTTGCGCACCTGCCGGTTCGCCCCCCCGTCGATCGCATCGAGGTCGACCCCGGACATCCGGGTCTGGGCGGTGAACGCCACGAACCGGGCGTGGCTGAGCTCGCCGGGACCGCGCTCCCGCAGGCCGTAGGTGTTCTTCGCGTGCACGACGATGGAGCGGCCCTCGGGGGTCTCGTCCGCGAGCGAGGACAGCTGGGCCGCGCTGGCCAGGTCATTCTCCGATGTGCCGCCGACCGGGACGAAGGCCCGTGCCTCCCGGTTGCCAATGGTGATCGTCCCGGTCTTGTCGAGCAGGAGGGTATTGACATCGCCGGCGGCCTCGACGGCCCGGCCGGACATGGCCAGCACGTTGCGTTGGACCAGCCGGTCCATGCCGGCGATGCCGATCGCGGACAGCAACGCGCCGATTGTCGTCGGAATCAGGCAGACCAGCAGTGACACCATCACGATCCCGGACAGGCCGTCGCCGTTCAGCGCACCGGTGTCCGGCACGCCCGGCAGCTGCGCCTTCGAGAAGATCGCCAACGGCTGCAGGGTCGCGACAGCGAGCAGAAAGGTGAGCGTCAGGGCGGCCAGCAGGATGTTCAGCGCGATCTCGTTCGGGGTCTTCTGCCGATTCGCCCCCTCCACCAGCGCAATCATCCGGTCGATGAAGCTCTCGCCCGGTTTCTGAGTGATCCGCACGACGATCCGGTCCGACAGCACCCGGGTGCCGCCGGTCACCGAACTGCGATCACCGCCGGACTCCCGGATCACCGGCGCGGACTCACCGGTGATGGCCGACTCGTCAACGCTGGCAATCCCCTCGATGACGTCGCCGTCCCCGGGGATGAACTGACCGGCCTCGACGACGACGGTGTCGCCCTGCAGCAGCCGCGGCGCGGGCACCTCCTCAAGCCGGCCGTCGTCGCGCAGCCGGTGGGCGATCGTGTCAGTCTTGGTGCGGCGTAGCGCGTCCGCCTGGGCCCTGCCGCGGCCCTCCGCAACCGCTTCGGCGAGGTTGGCGAACAGCACGGTCAGCCAGAGCCAGACCGTGATCAGCCAGCTGAACGCGGTCTCGTCCCGAATCGCCAGGACGGTGGTGAACACCGCGCCGATCTCCACGATGAACATCACCGGGTTGCGCCACAGCGTGCGCGGGTCGAGCTTGCGCAGCGCGCCCGGCGTCGACCGCAGGAGCATCGTCGGGTCGAGCAGCCCCCCCTGCGCTCGCCGGGGAGCCGGCGGCGGGGTCGGCGCGGGCGCCGGAACCGGCGTACCCGCAATGGTCGAGGTGGACATCTAGTGCAAACCCTCCGCAAGCGGCCCGAGCGCGAGCGCCGGGAAGAAGGTCAGAGCGACGATGATCACGGTGACGCCGGTTAGCATGCCGACGAACTGCGGGCGATGCGTCGGTAGTGTTCCCGCGGTTTCCGGCACCGGCTGCTGTTTCGCCAACGATCCGGCCAGCCCCAACACGAAGACCATCGGCAGGAACCGCCCGAACGCCATCGCGAGGCCGAGCGCGGTGTTGTACCAGTCGGTGTTCACCGTGATGCCGGCGAACGCCGAGCCGTTGTTGTTCGCCGCCGAGGTGAAGGCGTAGAGCACCTCGGACAGGCCGTGCGGCCCGCTGTTGAGCATCCCCGCCCGTTCCCCCGGCAGCGCCATCGCCAGGCCGGTGCCGACCAGCACGATGACCGGCATCGTGAGGAAATACAGCGAGGCGAACTTGATCTCTCGACTACCGATCTTCTTGCCCAGGTACTCCGGCGTTCGTCCGATCATCAAACCCGCGACGAACACCGTGATCACTGCAAGGACCAGGATGCCGTAGAGTCCCGATCCGGTGCCGCCGGGCGCGACCTCGCCGAGCATCATGTTGAACAGCAGCGTCGCGCCACCCAGGCTGGTGTACGAGTCATGGAACGAGTCGACGGACCCGGTCGACGTCAGCGTCGTCCCCGTGGCGAACAGCGCCGAATCCGGCACACCGAACCGGGTCTCCGTAGCCTCGCGGGCCGCCCCGACCGCTGTCGGCACCGTGCCGTGGTGGATCGCCTGGAACACCTCGTTGGCTCCCAGACTGCCCAGCGCCAGCACCGCCATCACCGCGACGATCGCCAGCCCCTGCCGGGTGCTGCCGACCATCTTGCCGAACGTCCGCGGCAACGCGAACCCGATCGACAGCAGCAGGTAGATCTCGAACCAGTTCGTCCAGGAGGTCGGGTTCTCGAAGGGATGCGAGGAGTTGGCGTTGTAGAAGCCGCCGCCGTTGGTGCCGAAGTCCTTGATGGCCTCCTGGCTGGCGACCGGACCCCCGGTGACCGCCTGCTCCCCCCCGGCCAGGGTGGGGACCGTGGTGTTCCCGTGGAAGTTCTGGATCGCGCCGCCGACGATCAGCACGATCGCCGCGAGCGCGCAGACCGGCAGCAGGATCCGCACGACGGTGCGGACCAGGTCCACCCAGAAGTTTCCCAGCTGGTCGGTCTTCTTCCGGGCGAAGCCGCGCACCACCGCGATCGCCACCGCGATGCCTACCGCGGCGGACACGAAGTTCTGCACCGCCAGGCCGGACATCTGGACCAGATGGCCCATCGTCGACTCACCCGAATAGGCCTGCCAGTTCGTGTTCGTGGTGAAACTGACCGCCGTGTTCCACGCCAGGTCCGGCTTGACCGCCGGCAGGCCCAGCGCCAGCCACAGGTGGTTCTGCACCCGCTGGAACAGGTACAGGAACAGCACCGATACGAGCGAGAACGCCAGCACGCTGCGGGCATACACCGACCAGCGCTGCTCGGCGTCCTGATCCACCCCGACCAGCCGGTAGATACCGCGTTCCACCCGCAGGTGCTTCCCGCTCGTATACACCCGGGCCATATAGTCGCCAAACGGCCGGTAAGTCAGGGCAAGAGCCAGCACCATCGAGACGATGAAGATGACGCCTGCGGCGTTCGTGCCCATCTAGAACCGCTCCGGGGACAGCAGAGCCGCCACGAGGAAGATCGTGAGAGCTACGGCAAGAATCAGGCCGGCGATGTTCTCCACGCTCACAGCTTCTCCACCGCCTTGAGGGTTAGCCCGAGTACCGCGAACACCGCAAGCGTCAGCAGTACGAAGACAACGTCACGCACGGAACTCCTGCCTTCTACTTTGGATGAGATCGGATCTGGATGAGATCGGAACAAATGTCGCCGCCTTGGCCGGTGTCCTGGCCTGATGGCAGGTGCCAGTATCGAGCCCTTGCCGCCAGCGGACCAGCGAAGCTAACGGTCCAATGACGCCCAATCCCGAAAATTCAACACGGCGCTCACACGGCATCCGACCCGGACGAGATCCGCACCCGCGTAAAACTCGGTGTGCACAACCCGGATGAGACGCAGAACACCTCTCGGTGGTCCACGGACAGCCGCCCGGGCGGGGACCAGGCCGGTCCGCCCCGCCCTGTCCAGGTGATCCCCGCGAAGGGTGTCCAGACGCCGGGGTGTCCGGACGCCACCGTGAGTGCCAATGAGGCGTGGTGGTTACGGCTGGTAGCGGTAGCCCAGGCCCGGTTCGGTGGTCAGGTAGCGGGGTCGGGTCGGGTCGGGTTCGAGTTTGCGACGCAGTTTGTTGATGTAGAGACGGAGCGAGGAGCTGTCGTCCGCCACGCCGGGACCCCAGACCTGGCTGATCAGCTGCTGATGGCTGACGAGCTTGCCGGGGTGGCGTACCAGTGCTTCCAGCAGCCGCCATTCCGTCGGGGTGAGGCGTGGACCGTCCGGCTTGTCCTCTCCACCGGTCGCGGATGGATCCTCACGACCGCTGCCCGCGCCGGCGCCGGCGTCGGCGTCGGCGCTGTCTCGTGAGCTGATTCGCTTTTCGCCGAGGTCGATCCGGTACCGGCCGAGGTCGACAACGGTCACCGATTCCGCGCTGGTGGCGCGGCGGGTCACGGCCCGGACCCGGGCCAGCAACTCGTCGATCGAGAACGGCTTCGTGACGTAGTCGTCGGCGCCGGCGTCGAGCGCGGCCACCTTGTCGTGGCCCGAGGCGCGACCGGACAACACGATGATGGGAACCCCGGTCCAGGCCCGTAGCCCCTGGATGACCTCAACGCCGTCCATGTCGGGCAAGCCAAGATCCAGAATGACCAGGTCGGGTGGGCACGACGCCGCCTCCGACAGCGCGTGCCGGCCGTCCAGCGCTGTGCGTACCTCGAACCCCCGAGCGCGCAGGGTGATTCGCATGGCCCGCAGCAGCTGCGGTTCGTCCTCCACGAACAGAAGACGGGTCATATCCGCCCCGTCCCCTCCAGCCACCTCCGGACCGGCGGCGCCTCCTACCCTGGCATCATCCCTCATCCTCGCCCCCTGCGCCTTCGCCCGTCCGGATCAGAAGAGGGTCAGGGGCTCGGTCGGTATCGGCTGAGGCAGTGCATCGAGCTCAGGCACCCGTACCCGTACGTCATCGTGGAAGCAGCGGGCGAGTAGTAGCGCGTCGGCGTTGTCCGGGGTGTGAATAAACACGGTGGGTGATCGACCCTCGCGCAGCCACTCGATGGCAGTGTCAATCCAACGCTGCCAGCCTTTGATCGTCTGCGTGGAGGCGTCGCGGCCGAGGTAGCGGACGATCGGCCGGTCGGTCAACGCGAGCGATCGGAGCGGCACGCGCGGTTTCCTGGTCCAGGCTTCTCGTTCGGCATCGCTGCCTGGCGGGCTTTGAAAGAATGTGGTGGTGTCGAATGGAATCCATTCGGCGGTCGCGGCGGCAAGGACTCCTTCGAGAAGTCGCGCTGCGCGAGGGTCGTTGAAGAATGCGGGGTGGCGGACCTCCACAGCGTACCGGTGGGACCTGGTGAGCCGGCGCAGAAAGCGGGCAAGCACGGGGACGTCGGCCGGGGTGAACGATCCTGGTAGCTGTATCCAGAGGGCATGGGCCCGTGGGCCGAGTGGCTCGATCGCTTCCAGGAAGGCGTGTAACGCTTCGTCGACGCCCGTCAGGCGGCGTTCGTGCGTGATGGTTTTTGGCAGCTTGATCACGAATCGGAAGTCGGCGTCGGTCTGCTGCGCCCACGAGGCCACGGCGCTCCTGGCCGGAGTCGCATAGAACGTTGTATTCCCTTCGACCGCGTTGCACCAGCTGGCGTAGTTTCGCAGGCGTTCGTGAGGCGGGAGCGGATGCGCCAGAAAGCGCCCTTGCCATGACTTGTGAGCCCACATCGCGCACCCCACATGAAGACGCATGACCCAAGCCCTCCATGAACAAACTGCTCCCGAGGCAGCCGGAACCGAGTTCGCCCGCCAAGTCGCGACCGTGCCACAGGTACTGTAGTCCCCGGGCGTCGAGTCCGCCCCCGGCGTCCGGTGCGCCGCGGGCCGACAGCCCGCGCTCCAGCGATCCACTATCCTTTCCGTACTGGCGAAGTCTAGTTGACCTACGGATCTGGAGCCCTTCAAGCTCCGGAGCTGGAGGGCCCGCAGCCACGGATCCGGCAACTTGGACGAGAGAACTGGTACCGCCGGGCTGCTGGGCTTCTCCGAGCGCGACAGCGTTCCTGTGACCGGGTCCAGGCGTCGGCACCATCGCCGACCCGCCTCAAACGCCCTGACCGGAGACGGTTCGCCGAGGTACTGGGCAACGGCGGCTTCGGATGACATCCGCTGACATCCGCGGTTGCACCGCCGACGAGAGACCGAGCGTATGCGGCGACTGCTCGACGACGTCTTGGGGATCGGCGGCCTTGGGGAACGGCGGCCTGTTCGTGCGGCGGTGCGTGGAGACCGCCACCGCATGAGGGCCACACAGACTGGTCGGACCCGGGGGCCGTTCGTCAACCGCGGGCCTCGATCGTGGTGTGTGGGTGCTGGGCGATGCTGGTCTGGCTGAACCTGACTATTCTTCGGCGGGACTTCCGCGACGTCCCCCTGTGGCGCCAGGCGGTCAGCGAGATGCTCCGTCTTGCTCTCCAGGGTCCCGAGGACCCGGTGATCGCGCCGATGACCATCCTCGATTCCGACCTGCTCGCCGAGCTGACGGCCTCGACCCGCGTCGCCGGACACCGCGTCGCCGGACACCGCGTCGCTCATGTCACGCTTCTTGCCGACCGCACGACAATGATCCGCCGCATCCACCGACGCGGGGATGCGGACGCCGGAGTCGCGATCATCTCGCCCGGCCTTGTGGGGGGCGAGGTTCCAGACCCGGAGGAACATCGCGCCCTGGCTGGCGAGGCCTCCAGCGATGGGATCACAATGGTATCGTTTTCCCATGGAAGCCGTTGTCGATCAGGCGGGCCGGATCGTGTTGCCCAAGCTCCTCCGCGAGGCGCTGGGCCTGTTCCCGGGAACGAAGGTGGACATCTCGCCCTATGGCGCCGGTGTCCAGATCGTGCCTGCCGGCAGGACCGCGCGCCTCGTCGAGGAGGATGGTGTGCTCGTGTCAGCCGGCGATACGCCCGTCGACGACGACATCCTGTTCGGCCTCATTGACGCGGGCCGCAGGTGACCATTGCGGTCGACACGAGTGTCGCGGTTCCGCTCCTGGTACGTTCGCACACGCACCACGCGGATGTGGTGCAATGGTGGGGCGGGCGGGAGCTTGCGCTGAGTGGGCATGCGCTGGTGGAGACCTATTCGGTACTCACCAGAATGCCCGGCGACGCGAGACTGTCCGGGCCGGACGCCGCGCGTCTGCTCGACGTGCGCTTCACTGCACCGTTAACGTTGAGCGGACCGCATGCGCGGAAGGTTCACGCGACGTTGAGTCACGTCGGTATTGTTGGGGGCGCCGTCTACGATGGGCTGGTGGCTTTGGCTGCCAAGGAGCACGGCCTGGCCCTCGCGACGAGGGATGCTCGCGCACGCGGGACCTATGACGCGCTTGGAGTCAAGGTCATTGTTGTCGCTTGAGGTGGCTCACGACTCCGAGTACGTTTCACTTCCCGATCCTCACGGACGCGCCGCGTAATCAATTGATGCATCCGACTTTCCGGTAGTTCCGCGACGTCGTCTACTATTCGATCTTGGAAGCTACGATCGGCCGTCCATACACCCTCTACGCCCATGGCGACAGCGACACGACCGGAGCGGTCCGCGGGGTCAGCAGGGACGCCGCCCAGATGGGTCCTGAAATCATCATTCGCCCGTCGGGACCCGGGCGCCGACCAGCGGCGATGCCCGATGACCGCCCAGCCGACACCATCCGTATCCGAGTCGAACGTGCGTTCCGCAAACCTGGTGGTTCCGGCGGCTCCGGTCCGTCTCGCCACCATGATCGTGGAGATCGTGGTGATCGAGGCGCGGCCGGTTACGCGGATTCGAGCGCGTCCTCGACGGCGAGGCGCTCGCAACGTCGTTTCCCCCATTCGCCTAGCGGGAGTTTCCTAGATAGTTCGATCTTGGTTGGAGTTTTCGCAGCTCATGACCAAAGTTGATCTTCCGGATGTGTATTACCTAAGTCCGG
>NZ_JDWE01000050.1:0-31191 GCF_000685765.2 Frankia sp. BMG5.23 | reverse complement strand
CGATCTCACCCGTGCTGGCGAACCTGTTCATGCACTACGCGTTCGACGCGTGGCTGGCCCGGACCTACCCGGGCGTCGCGTTCGAGCGCTACGCCGACGACGCGATCGTGCACTGCGACAGCAGGAGTCGGGCTCGCCACGTGCTGGCCGCGCTCGACGACAGGATGGGACAGGTCGGACTGCGACCGCACCCGACCAAGACCAGGATCGTGTACTGCAAGGACAGCAACCGGCGCGGCTCCCATGAGCACACGTCGTTCACGTTCCTCGGCTACACCTTCCGCGCCCGCAAGGCACGCAGCAGGCACGGGAAGTTCTTCACGAACTTCCTGCCCGCGATCAGCAAGGAAGCCCAGAAGAAGGTCAGCGGGCAGGTCCGCCGATGGCGGCTACACCTGCGGACCGGCCACACCCTCGACGAGCTGGCACGAAAGATCAACCCGATCGTGCGCGGCTGGGCGCAGTACTACGGGGCGTTCTACCGCTCCGCGCTGCTTCCCCTCCTACAGCGCATCAACGCCTACCTGGTGCGTTGGCTCCGCAAGAAGTACAAACGGCTGAGACCGTTCCATAAGGCCCTGGCCTGCTGGCAACGCATCACCCGCCAACGCCCCGGGCTCTTCGCCCACTGGGCATGGACGTCCAACGCCTGGCGATGAGGATGACAAGAGCGGAGTGACGGGAGACTGTCACGCTCCGTTCTGTTGGAGCCCAGGGGTGCAATTCCCCTGGGCCACCCGACCTCAGGAAAGCGCGTTACCCTTCGCCGAGGCAGGGACCATCCATCCGAGGCTTTCGGCCCAGCGGCGGGCACGTTCGGGTTCGCCGGCCACCAGGGGGCCCGGCGGGCCGTCGACGTAGAAGCTCCGTGGACGGTCGAGGAGGGAGAAGCCGAGACGGTGCAGGCACCTTGCCGCACCGGCCGCGGCCGAACCCGCGGGACGGGGGTGACGGACCTTCGTGTCGAACGTGGCCGCTCCGGTGAGCGGCGTCCCCTCGGGCGACCCACTCGGTTGCCTGGGCAGTGCCTCGAGCCACTCCCGGATCCCGATCCCCGGCGACACGACATTGCCCTCGGTCCGCCTGGTGGCGTCGTGCCGGGTCTCGGGCCGACTCATCTCGAACGCATGGGTGGGCCCGCCGACGATGAGGAGCCTGACATCGTCGTTCAGGGCCGGGTCCGCGGTGCCGACCTCTACGAGTCCGACGTCCAACCACGTCGACAGGCCGATCGCGACGGCGTCCGCGATCACCCTGGTGTTGCCGAACATCGATTCATACACGACGAGGGCGCGCATCTCGTCCCACTCCTCACCCGGAACCTCGTACCGGAGCCTCGTACGGTCCCGGCCGAGGGCGACGCCCGAATACCCGCGCTGTCCCGGCCGCCGTCGGTCTGTCGGCTGCCGCCGCGAGCTCCGGTCCTCCCGGTTCTTTCGGTTCTTCCGGTTCTTGCGGCCGTAGGGGTCTCCTCGGCCGTCGCGGGCGTCGACCCTCGATCCAGGTTCCAGACCAGTGTCATCCGTGGACGGCCACGCAGGGCAGGGTAGGACGGTCTGGTCAAACCGGACATTCGGCACGGTCGGCGGCTTCCCCATGGGCCGCCGCCGGAGGTCGGTCCGCGCCGCCGGGAGGCCCGGGCGGGAGGTATGGCGGGCGTGCGGTGAAACGAGCGAACGCGGTGTGGAGGGTGCTGGTCTCCGTAGCGACACCGGCCGGTGTGGTGACGAAGGTAGCGATGGTAGACAATCTCCTCACCGTACGTCGTCTAGCGGGTCGCACAGGAGAATAGATGATCATGGAGGAGTTGCCCGAGTGGGCCGCGGGGATCGATGTCAATCGCCCGAGCGCCGCACGGATGTACGACTACGCGCTCGGCGGATCGCACAATTTCGCGGTGGACCGGGAGGCGACGCGCGCCGCCATCGAGATCCTCCCGGACGCCCTGCTGATCGCCAGATCGAACCGGTTGTTCCTGCACCGGGCGGTGCGCTTCCTCGCTGCCGAGGCCGGGATCACACAGTTTCTGGATCTCGGCTCCGGGGTGCCGACGGTCGGTAACGTCCATGAGATCGCCGAAGGGGTGAATCCGGAGGCCCGGGTCGTCTATGTCGACATCGACCCGGTCGCCGTCATCCACTCCCGGATGCTGCTGGCCGACAATCCGCGGGCCACGGTGCTCCAGGCGGATGTTCGGCAGCCCGCGTCGATCCTCGGCTCCAGCGCGGTGGCCGAGCTGCTCGATCTTTCTCAACCGATCGCCGTGCTCATGGTGACGGTTCTGCATTTCGTCCCCGACAGCGATGACCCGGCTGGCGTCATCGATTCCTTCCGGGAGGCGACGGCGCCGGGCAGCTACCTGGCCATCTCGCATGTGATCGCGGACGAGCGGGCCGTAGGGATCAACCAGGCCGGCAAGGTCTACGACGAGACCCCTACCGGGGTGACCCCGCGTTCCCGTGCGGAGATCGCCGGTCTGCTCCGCGGATACGAGCTCGTTGACCCGGGCCTGGTCTACCTGCCGGCCTGGCGCCCGGACGCGGCGAGCATGGGCGCCGATCCCCTCGCGGACAACCCGGTGCGTTCCACGATACTTGCCGCGGTCGGGCGCCGGTAGCTCGCCGTTCCCGCCTGTTCCTGACTGTTCTTGGTTTTTATGATTTTTCTTGGCTATCTTTACTTTTTTAATTTTTTATTGGTTTTTCTCCGGCTTCCGGCGCTTTTCCGGCCAGCGGCCGAGGTTTTGTCACAGGGCGGGTCAGGCCCAAGGTTTGTCATGGTCCGGCAAGAAATGCGTGCGATGAGGAGTGCGTGCGGTGAGGTCCCTGCCCCAGACAGCCCGCCAGCAGGGCGTCGCGCGCTTCGCCCAGGCCTGGGCCCGAGAGATCCTCGGCGCCAGCTATCCGGCGATCGGCCTGATCGACGTCGAGCAGCGGTTACGGGCGTTGAGCGACCGGCTCGTCGACGCCCTGCTCGCCGAACCGTTCACGGCCGACCCTGCGGCCGCGGTCGGGGCTGCCGTCGTCGAGTACACCTTCGGCGCCGCGGACGCGTTGGCCGGAACCATCGAGATCTGTGGCACCAGATTGCTCACCGACCTACGACTCGGGACGGCCGACGGGTACGGCGCCCGGCTGGCGGCGTTGCAGGGCGGGCTGGCCCAGGGATACGCCCATGCGCTGCGGGAGCGGATCCTCGCCGGGCAGGACTCGATCCATCGCGCGGCTCTGCACGCGAGCGATGCCCGCTTCCGGATGATCTTCACCGGCTCCGCGATCGGAATCCTGATCAATGATGGAGGCGGACGGATCATCGACGCCAACGACGCTTTTCTGCGGATGCTCGGAGTCGGCCCGGGTCAGGTGCAGGGCAGGTCAATCGACGAGTTCGCGCATCCCGAGGACGCGAGGGAGCTCCGGGAGGCCTATGCCGCCCAGCGGACCGCCGGACCGGAGCACATCCGGATGGAGTGGCGGTTCACCGGGATCGGCGGGTCGGTGGTGTGGGCCGAGCTGACCACGTCGTGTCTGCGCGACGACGACGGGCGGTGCCGTGCGCAGCTCTCCATGATCGTGGATGTGACTGACCGGCATCTGTTGCAGAACCAGCTGCGCCGCCAGGCGCGGCACGACCCGCTCACCGGCCTGCCGAACCGGACGGTACTCATCGAACGGGTCCACGAACTGATGGCCACGGGACCGGAACGTCGCATCGGGCTGTGCTTCATCGATCTGGACGGATTCAAGATGGTGAACGACAGCCTCGGCCACGACGTCGGCGACCGGTTGCTCGTCGCCGTCACGGACCGGCTGCGTCGGGTGCTGTCCCCGGAGCAGCTCCTGGTCAGGATGGGTGGTGACGAGTTCGTGATCCTTGTCGCCGACACAGCCGGCACGGCGGACGCCGTCGCCGTCGCCGAGACCGTGCTGGCGGCGCTGGCGAGCCCGCTGCGGGTGGGTGACCACGCGCTGTCCATCGGAGCGAGCATCGGCATCGTCGAACGGCCCGTCGCCGGCGGGGACTACGCCGATCTGCTACGGGCCGCCGACATCACGCTCTACCGGGCGAAGGCGGAGGGGAAGGGTCGCTGGGCCCTGTTCGAGGCGGAGCGAGGCGCCCGGCAGGTGACCCGGCACACTCTGTCGACCATGCTGCCCCGCGCCCTCGAACAGGACCAGTTCGTCGTCGAGTACCAGCCGATCATCGCCCTCGGCGACGGTGCGGGTGCCAGGATGGCCGCCGGGGCGATGGTCGGGGTGGAGGCGCTGGTCCGCTGGCGGCATCCTGGCCTCGGTCTGCTGCCCCCCGATCTGTTTATCGGGATGGCGGAGGAGACCGGGCAGATCGTGCCCCTCGGCCGGCGCGTGCTGGAGCTCGCCTGTCGGCAGGCGCGGCAGTGGCAGGAGTGTCATCCGCACGCCCTGTTCGTCAGCGTCAACCTGGCCGCCCGGCAGACCCGCGAGGCCGGCCTGGTGGAACAGGTCCGACGCATTCTCGACGAGACCGGGCTTTCCCCGGACCTGCTCCAGCTGGAACTTACCGAGAGCGCCTTCATGGGCACGGCCGACGAGCCGCTGCGGGTCCTGCGCGGGCTCGCCGAGATGGGCGTGCGGATCGCTATCGACGACTTCGGCACCGGTTATTCCAACCTCGCCTACCTGCGTCGGCTGCCGGTGCACACGCTCAAGCTCGCCGGACCGTTCGTCGAGGGCTTCCACTCGGCGCGGGACGCCGACCCGGGGGATGAGGAGATCGTGCAGACGCTGGTCACGTTGGCCCACACCCTGCGCCTGACGGTGACCGCCGAGGGCGTCGAGACCCCGATGCAGGCCGAGCGGTTGCGCGCGGCCGCCTGCGACAGCGCGCAGGGCTTTCTCTTCGCGCCGCCGCTGACGGCTGAGGAGATCACCCAGAGGATCCTCACCCGGTCCGCTGGCTCGGACCGAACATCTTCGAGCCCCACGCAGGCAGCGCGGGCGGCATGGGCGCGCTGATCCCGTAGGACGCGCTGACCTCTCCACCCCCAGTGGACCCTCGGCCTGGATGGCCTTGGCTCCTCCGGGCGGGGGCTCCTCCGGGGCGGGGCGCCGGTCGGTGATCTGCGGTCGGCACCCGTCATACGCTGGGAGTTTGGAGTCGGTAGTCCCGGGAATGGGCGGCGTGTCGATGTCTTCGACGCCTCGGTCCTCCCTGTCCTGGAGGCGGGGCGGACGGGGGCCGCGCACCGGCCCTGAGCCCAGACACCATGAGTCCAGAAACCATGAGCCCAGACGAGGACGGGACCGCCCGTCGCCGGGCGGGCCGAGGATCATCCTGAGCGGATCGCCGACCGTCCCGCGCAGATCGTGAATCGTGCCGGGGAGGGTGTGGAGGAGCCCAGGGACCGGGCTGCCGGCCGTTTCACCGGCCGTTTCACCGACCGCGCCACCGGAGGGGCGACGGGCCGGGATCCGGCGGACGCGGTCGAGCGGCTCTTCGGCGGGGCCGGCACCTGGCTGGCGCAGGGGGATCGGCCTTGACCGGGCATCGGCCGTCGAGGGACGCGACACGAGGGAGTAGCGGCCATGAGCACGACGGCCGGGGCTGAGGATCTCACGGCCCTCGCCCGGCGACTCGCGCCCGAGGTCGTCGAGGAGGCCGTTCGAGAGGCCCGCGAACTCGCCCGACATCAGATCGTCGAGTGCCTCGCCCGTGAGATCACCCGGGTGGCGATGGAGGGCATCAGGCCGGCCGTGACCCCGCCTCGGGACCTTCCTCCCGTTCCGGTCTCGCAGTCGGGGTCGGTTCCGGAGTCGGAGTCCGTCTCGGAGTCCGTTCCGGAGTCCGTTCCGGAGTCGACTGTCGCAACTGTGGGCGTGGTCGGGCCTGGCATCCGGCCGTCCTCGCGCGTGTCCCGGACCGACCGCGGTCTTTACGTATACGGCATCATCCCCGCGGCGAGCGACACCGCCGGAATCGATGGGCTGGGCGCCGACACCGAGGTGGACGCGATCGCGCGGGATGACGCCCGTCGGCACACCGGTCGGCCGGGGCGGATGTTCGACTGCGCGTACCTCGTGCCGCGTTCGGAGGAGGATGCGTTCCTCACCACGGCGACCGCGCTGACGCGGGAGCTGGACGCGGCGGGGTGCCCCGCCGAGGCGACGGGTCCCTGGCCGCCCTACTCGTTTGTCCATATCACGCTGGGTGGTTACCAGCATCTGGGCGGCACCTTCGACGGTCACGAGGACTCGCCCGGCGGTGGAGCGCCGGTGGTTGACCGGGTGCGCACCACTGACCGGGTGCGCACCGCCGATCGGGTTCCGGACGCCGATCGGGTTCCGGACGCCGATCGGGTCCCGGGTCCTGTCGGAGGACGGCATGGTGCTGTCGGAGGACGGCATGGTGCTGTCGGAGGACGGCATGGTGGCGGCGATGACTGAGCTCGGCGAGGTGCTGGTTCCCCGGGGGGGCCATGCCGGGACGGGGCGCTGTGCGGGGGCAGGGTGCTTCGGTGGGCCGGGGGAGACGGGATCGCCCCGACCCCCCCGGCGTGTCGAGGGCCCGCTCCGCCTCCTCCGCGGACGAAGAACGATGGAAGAAGGCGAGGACAGCGCCATGACCGTCTCCAGCCAGTCCATGAACCGGGCTCCGAAGCCCAGCAGCCTGGCCGATGTCCTCGACGTCGTGCTCGACAGGGGAATCGTCATCGACGCCTACGCGCGGGTCGCGCTGGTCGGCATCGAGGTCCTCACGGCCGACGCCCGGGTCGTCATCGCGACCGTGGACACCTACCTCCGGTTCGCCGAGGCGGTGAACCGGCTGGACCTCGCGCCCAAGGAGCAGGTCCCGGGCCTGCCCGGACTCATGCATGAGGTCACCGACGGCACCGCGAGGCAGAAGTCGAAGGGGGCGCTCGAAGGATTGAAGGATACCGCCGAGGAGGCGGTGGGCTCGCTGCGTGGCGGATCGTCCGAGGAGCACGCCCGGCGGGATCTGCCGGCCGGGCGCAGCGCGCCGGGCGACCGCCGCAGCGGCCGAGAGGGATGATCGCCATGTCTGTCATCATTTATGGCATCACGCGGTCCGGGCATCCGGCGCCGATGCCACCGCCGCCCGGCATCGGACACCCTCCGGGGCAGGTGCACCTGGTGCGGTTCGGGCCGTTGGCGGCGGCGGTCAGCGTCACCGCGGATGTCGGGATTCTGGGCGAGTCCGAGGCCGTGCGTCATCTGGATATCCTGCAGCGACTTCTCGCCGGAGGCCCCGTGCTGCCGCTGCGGTTCGGGACCGTCGCCCCCGACGAGGCTGCCGTATGCCGTGAGGTCCTCGCCCCGCTCGCCGACGAGATGCCCGATCGGCTCGATGCGCTCGAAGGGCTGGTGGAGCTGCATCTCGACGTGGAGGAGGACGAGCGGTCCGCCCTCACCGAGGTACTGCCGGGCAGCCCGTTCGTCGGGGTCACGCCGTCCGCGGATCTCGACGCGCGGATCAGGCTGGGCCAGCAGGTGGCCGACCTGGTCATCGCCCGCCGGCAGCGCCAGGCCGATGCGATCCTCGACCTGCTGCGTCCGCTGGCGCTGTCCGACCGGCCACGGCGCCCGCACGGCGGCGCGGATGACCCGGTGCTCAGCTGGGCGTTTCTGCTGCGCGATGCCGCCGTGGATGCGTTCGACGCCGCCGTCGCCGATCTCCGTCGCGCCTGTCCGTACTTCACGATCGAATACGTCGGCCCACTTCCCGCCATCGACTTCGCCGAGGACCCCACGGGTCCGCCCGGAGCCGGTGACACGGCGGACGCCGACGCCTTCGGGGGGACCGGCAGATGGGGTTGGAGCTCGGACTCCGACATCTGGGAAGGGAATGATCAATGAAGGGCTCCACCAGGGGCGCCGTCACTTTTCATCCGCTCGCTGACGGCCTCACCCGGATCCTGCCGACCATGGAATACTGTCCCAGCGGGTAGTGTCGGCATCATGGTCGCGGGACGCCTGGTCGGGATCTATACCACGCCGATCCGGGGTACCCGGATGCGGGCCCGTGAGGCCGTTCGAATGATCGAGGGTCACGGTCTCGAAGGCGACCGCTACGCCACCGGCACCGGGACCTACTCCGCGCGCGGTGGCGCCGGTCGCGCCGTCACGCTGATCGAGCGTGAGGTCATCGCCGCCGTGGCCGCGGATGCCGGGGTGGCTCTGGCCGAGTGGGAGACCAGGCGAAACCTGGTGACGGAGGGCGTCGCGCTGCTCGACCTCGTCGGGCGGACCTTCCGCATCGACGACGTTGTCCTGCTCGGTGTCCGGCCCTGCCCACCGTGCTCCTACCTCGAACAGCTCACCCGCCCCGGGGTCTGGAGCGCGCTACGCGACCGAGGTGGCCTGCGCGCAGACGTCGTGCGTGGCGGCACCGTCCCGATCGGCGCGACGATCATCATCCCGCACCGGGAGGCCGAGCCCGTCGACGCGGTCGTGCCGGATCACGCGGTCGCGTCGGGTGCGCCCGCCCCGACCGGTGGAGGATAGCGCCACGCATCCGGGTCAGTACCGCCAGGCGGGATCCCGGTGTAACCGGGCTGGTTCTTCAGCAGCCCGACGCGGGCGGCCACGCCGAGACTGTAGACCAGTGCCCGGACGCGGGCGTCGATCTCGTCGCGGATCGACCGGATCTCCTCGAGCGTGCACTCCGCCGGATCATCCAGTTTCCAGGTGAGGTAGCGCGTGTCGGGGTAGCTGGGAACGGCGTCGCCGCATCCCATGTTGATGACGACGATGGAGTCGCGGACCATCTCGTTGGTTAGTCGCTTCGGGGACTCCCGGGACAGGTCGATGCCTACCTCGGCCATGACGGTGACGACTCCCGGGTGGATGGCCGGGGCCGGGGCGGTGCCGGCGGATCGGGCGCGGAACAGGCCACGACCATGTCGGTCGAGCAGGGCGGCGCCTATCTGAGAACGGCCCGCGTTGTGGACGCAGACGAACAGCACTTCGGGCGGACGAGCCACGAACGCTCCTGGTCGGCCGTGCTGGAACGGTGGGATAACGGGTTGCCGGGGTTGCGGCGGAATGTATTTTCTTCGGATCTGGATGCCAGGTCGCGATGTCAGGAACTTGTTTGAATGTTGATGTTTTCGCGGGCTTCCGTTGCAACGGATGTTGGGTATGTCTCGATGGGGTATCGTCGAACACGGTTTCGCCGGGTGCGGCATCGCGGACCGTGATTTCATGGACCGAATATTCGCCGACTACGAGTCTTGCCGGCGCGACCATTGCCGACCGTAAACGCCGCCGGTCATTGTCAACAACATTTTGATAACACTGATGTAATCGTTCGCGTCGGCCGTGGGTTGCCAGTGGCATACTCCCACGGGTGCCACCGGGTGCTCCCCACGGGGGTGACGAAGTCCCGGCGTCGCCCTGATCACTTCTGGTGGGCGAGGCTCTGGCGGCAGCCGGGAAGATCGCTGAGATGCCGAAGCCGGTGGCGGTGATGGTCACCGAGGCGGTCGACCGTGCCTTCGAGGCGACCCTCGCCAACGCCTGACGGCACTCGGGCGACCAGGCAGACCTTCGCCGCGATGGCACTCGTCAGACCGTCCCCGGGGGCTCGGGGCTCGGGGGTAGGGACTCGGGGCATCGGACGGGGTCAGCGCCGCATCAGCAACGAGCCGCCCAGGAGATACGACCCGACCATCTCGAAGTTCGTCGGCGCCAGGGTGATGTGCGCGACCACGGTGTGGATGTCGCGGAAGCAGCGGTCGAGCCGGCCTGCCGCGCCCAGGGCCCTGGTGCCGGCCAGGCCGTGCAGGGTGTCCACGGCCTTCAGGGTGTTTTCGCCGGCGGCGGTGGCGGCGAGCCGGATCAGGGCGCTGAGCTTCTCCCCGCCGATGAGGCGGGCACTCGCGTGGCCGGCCGCATCGTCGAGCAGCAGTTCACCCGCCCTGACCAGGGCCGCGGCGCGGGCGAGGCCGGCCTGAACGGTATGGCTGGACGCCAATGTCTCCGTCCCGCGGGCAGGAACCGCGCTGACCGCCAGCCCCGGGAAGGCGCTCAGCGCGTCCTGGGCGATGCCGAGCGCCGTTGACGCGGTCGTGAACGGGCCGAAGTCGTAGTACGCGATGGGGTAGCCGCGCGAGGGCCGGGCCGCGGGCAGCCGGCGCAGCAGCCCGCCGTCGACGGTGTGCTCCTCGGGGACGAAGAGGTCGTCGACAGTGAAGCTGACGCTCCCGGTGCCGCGCAGCCCTATCGTGAACCAGTCGTCGGTGAAACGGACGGCATCCCGCGGAACGAACATCATCCGGGTTGTGGGCGGGGCCGGGGCCGACGAGTTCGCCTTACTTCCCGCGGCTACCTCGCCGGCCGCGCTGGTTTCGGTGACGAGTGAGGCGCACACCAGCCAGTCGGCGTGGGTGGAGCCGCTGGCGAAGGACCACCGACCGCGTACCCGGTAACCGCCGGGGACGGCCTCGGCGTGGCCCGACGGGTTGATCCCACCGACGACGAGACCATCGCTCTCCCGGAACATCCGGCCGGCCGTCTGCTCCGGGAGGTAGTCCGACATCCGGCCGATGACGCCCTGGACCCCCATCTGCCAGGCGACGGAGGCGTCGATCCGGGCGAGCGCCTGGAGCACCGCGGAACCGGTCCGGACACTCACCCCGCCGCCGCCGAAGGCCGGGGAGACCCACATCCGGTGGATGTTCTGCTCACGCAGGGCGTCGATGACGTCGGGCGGCGTCATTCTCTCCTGTTCGGCCTGTTCACGGTGCTGGACCAGGACTGGGGCGACTTTCTCGACCCGGGCGAGCCAGTGCCTGGTCTCGTCGTCGGGGTGGGCGGGGCCTGGCCAGAACATGTCACGCATCCACTCTGATCAACCGCCTGATCTGCGGAGACATCGTCCGTCCCTTTCTCGTCGAGGGAGGTAAAGGCTGGTCACCGACGGCAAAGCTCCGACTGAAGCCGCATCTACGGATAGATCATAGCAATTTCTACGTAGATACGGATCGCGAAAGCGCTAAGGGGCCGTGAGAGCGGCCCAGATTACCAGGGTTTCCCTGGCTCTGCGGCTCTGCGGCAGGCGGTGCGGGACGCCACGCACAGTTCACTTTTTCGCTTCCGAAACGGGGGCCGACGGCTGCCCGGAACCTGCACTGTGATGGTCGACGTCGGGGGACTGCGGCCATACGGACAGTGACAGGAGGGCCGGGCGAGATGGCAGAGGAACGCATGCCGAACCGACGGGATGTGCTGGCCCGAGCGACGGTGGCGTCCCTGGCGGCCGCCGCCGGCACCGCCGGGGGGGTTCCGGCGGCGGCCGCGGCCGCGGACCGGGCCCCGGGCCAGGTGCGGGGTGGCCGGCCCACGTTTACCTCCGGCGTGCAGTCCGGCGATGTCACCGCGGACAGCGCGGTGGTGTGGGCACGGGCCGATCGGCAGGCGGTGCTCGCGGTCGACGTGGCAGCCACCGAGACGTTCACCGCAGCCCGGCGGGTCGGCGTCGTCCGGGTGGACGCGGCGACCGACTTCACCGCCTCGGTGCCGGTCCGCGGCCTGCCTGCCGGCGAGGAGGTGTTCTACCGGGTCCGCCTCGCCTCGGCGGATGACCCGGCGCTCGTCGGCGAGACGTCGATCGGCCGGTTCCGGACCGCCCCCGGGCGTGCTGGCGACGTCTCGTTCGTCTGGTCTGGTGACATCTGCGGCCAGGGGTGGGGTATCAACCCCGATCTCGGCGGGATGCGGATCTTCGAGACGATGCGCCGGCTGAACCCGGACTTCGCGATCTGCTCCGGGGACACCGTGTACGCGGACGGGCCGATCCTCCCGACGGTTCCGCTCGCGGACGGCTCGGTGTGGCGCAACCTCGTCGTCCCGGAGAAGTCCAAGGTCGCCGAGACCCTCGCGGAGTACCGCGGCAACTACCGGTACAATCTGCTCGACGCAAACCTGCTCGCGTTCAACCGCGAGGTGCCGTGGGTGTTCCAGTGGGACGACCACGAGACGCTCAACAACTGGTATCCCGGTGAGATTCTCGACGACTCCCGGTACAGCGAGAAACGGGTGGACGTCCTCGCGGCGCGCTCGCGGCAGGCGTTCCTGGAGTACACCCCGTTCATTCCCGGTCGGGCCGACCCGGGCGGGAGGATCTACCGCAGGATCTCCTACGGCCCGCTGCTCGATGTCTTCGTCCTGGACATGCGCTCGTTCAAGAACCCGAATCCCGACGCCCAGGAGGATCCCGCCGGCGTGGCGATACTCGGCCGCCACCAGAGCGAGTGGCTGCTGGCCGGGCTCGCCGCCAGCCGCGCCACCTGGAAGGTGGTCGCCGCCGATCTCCCGCTCGGGCTGCTGGTGCCGGACAACCCGAGCGGCGTGGAGGCGGTGGCGCAGGGCCGGCCGGGTGCCCCGCTGGGGCGCGAGGTGGAAATTGCGGACCTCCTCGCCGGCCTCCGCCGGCACCGGGTCCGCAATGTGGTCTGGGTGACTGCTGACGTCCATTACACGGCGGCACACCACTACCACCCGGACCGGGCTGCCTTCACCGATTTCGACCCGTTCTGGGAGTTCGTCTCCGGGCCGTTGAACGCCGGCACGTTCGGCCCGAACACGCTCGATCCCACCTTCGGCCCCGAGGCTGTTTTCGTGAAGGCCCCTCCGGCGGGTCAGTCCAACCTGCCGCCCTCGGCCGGTCTGCAGTTCTTCGGCCGCGTGCACCTCGATCCCGGTGGCGGGCTCACCGTGGAGCTGCGGGACTCCGGCGGTGCGGTGCTCTGGTCGACCACGCTCGCCGTCGTCTGACCGGTCACCGCCTCCTGACCGGTCACCGCCCCGGATTGACGGGTCCTGCGCCAACCATGCCGTTTGCGGGCGGGTACCGGTTCGTGAGCGTGGAACCCGGCGAGGAGGCGACGGGCGTGGGTGACATTCTGGTCGGGACGGCTTCCTGGACGGACCCGACGCTGCTGAGGTCCGGATGGTACCCACCGGAGGTCACCAGCGCCGGTGCCGGCCGGTGCGGATCTACGTGGAATTCCGTAACCACTACTCGTTCCTCGCCGACTCGCCCGAGGTCCGCCGGCTGCTGAACAGCTCGTCGCTGATCTCGGAGCAGCTCGTCCAGCAGCTGCACGCGAACGGCGTCGATCCGCTGGAGCTTCCGCAGTTCAGCGTGGTCCGACTCGGTGACCTGAAGCTGCACGCGGACGAGCGGGTCTACTCGGTCTCGCCGTTGGAACTGCGGCTCGCTCAGCAGACCGGCCAGCTCGCGCGGGGGCCCGCCGTGGATGCGGCCAGGCACCTCGCGGACCTGGTGCCGGCCCGCATCGGGCAGGTCCTGAACACCGCCGGGCTCGCTGATCTCCAGCCCAGGCTGGAGAGTTACTTCGGCCCGGCGTTCCTGGCCGATCAGGCGGTGTTCACTCTGGCGGACATCTGCACCCACGTCGGCATCGAATGCTTCGCCGAGGGACGGGTCACGCTGGAGACGTTACTGCTCGCGCCCCTGTTCCGTCCGGCCGGCGCCGGCACGGTGGCGTTGGTGCACACCGTTTTCCAGGAGTATTTCGCCGCGCGCTACCTGCGGACCGCGGCCGGACGGGAGGCCGCGGGCAGCAACGCCGAACCGATTCTGACCGAGCAGGTCCGGGAGTTCCTCGTCCACCTCGGCGCCGAGACGATCCCCGCGCCCCCGCGGACGCTGCCGGCAGCGACGTACCTGGTCGGGCCGAGCCACCGCCTCCTTCTTCGAAAGATCGAGAAGCCGGTGCTGTTCGACGAGTTCCCCGTGACGGTCGGGCAGTACAAGGCGTTCCTCGCCGCGGTCGCCGAGCAGGGCTGCGCGCAGTGGGATCATCCGGACACTCCGCCAGGCCACAGCCACGAACCATGGCAGGAACGCTTGCGCAACCCGGAGTACTTCACCGATCCGGTGTACGATAACTACCCGGCGAACTGCGTCAACTGGTGGAGTGCCTACGCCTTCGCCCGCTTCGAGGGCAAGCGGCTGCCGACCTGCGTCGAGTGGGAGGCCGCCGCCCGGGGCACGGATGGCCGGCTGTTCCCCTGGGGAGACGGCGTCGACCTGGCCGCGGTCAACTGCGCCGACGCGTGGAGCGGCCGGCCGTTGGTGACTTACGAGGTCTGGAAGCAGGAGATCGACGGCGGCCGGTTGCGGGACTGCGCCCCGACCCCGGTGACCGATCATGCGGCGAACCTGTCCCCGTTCGGGGTGCACGGCATGTCCGGCAACGTGTGGGAATGGACCGAGACCGTGTTCGACGGGATCAACTCCGCGGTGATCTGCGGCGGCTCCTACGACAACCCGTACCGGGCGGTGCAGACTTCGTCGAAGGCCCTGTACCTACGTCGGGGCAGCAGTAACGCCGTCGGGTTCCGCTGCGTGCGGGAGGTCGCGTGACCATGACCGGCGAGCCGGACAGCGGGCAGCGGTTCGGCCGGATCGTCGACCGCCAGCCGCTGGGCAGCGGACCCCACCGGGTCACCGCCACCTACCTGGTTCGCGACGACGAGACCGGCGAGATCCACGGCTTCGACTACAGCGACATCGTCACCGAAGGATTCCGCACGATCATCGTCGGGGAGCGTGTGCGTTTCGAGGTCGACCCGTCCACCGGCCGAGCTCACTTCGTGATCAGACTGGACCTTCCGGAGGTCGACGAATTCTACCGGTAGACCAGCCGGGACGGCATTCCTTCGTGGTCGTCTGTCCCGCCTTCCTCACCGGCACCCCGGACTGGCCGGAAGGTCCGCTGCCGTTACGCCACAAGGAAATCGAAGCGACCACCGCCGCACGCAGCACCTATTTCAGCGCCGCCTGCGCACGCATCCTCTACGGCACGCCTGACCGGCCGAGTCGCTGGCAGCGCACCGCACCCACCGGCGAGACGGACAGCCCGATCTTCGGGACGGAGATCCTCCTACCCGACCCGGACCGGCCGGATCGCGCCTTCGTCATCGTCCATGTCCATATCCAGGCCGGCGGGTCCGAGCTCCTCGACGTCCTGCGCGCCGTCGCCGGCCGGCGCGGCAGTGCGACCCCACCCCCCGACCTCGGCTCGGCGCTGCCCACCTGGGCCCGCCTGGCGCCGTCGGCCCGAAGGTTCACAATCGCCTTCCTGACCTTCCCCACCCTTCCCGAAGCCGACCCGCCGCGACCCGTTGACGCCGCCCGAATCGACTCTTGGTCGACCGCGGACACCTGGCTGTGGCATCTCGCATCCCGTACCGCCAACGCCGACTACCCGCCGGATCCCGACCACGCCGACCAGCTCCTCGACGGACGAGTGATTCTCTCCGCAGACTGGCGCGGGCTCGTCACCCGGGACGGCGCCGCCTTTCTCGGTCTACGCCCCGACGACGGCGCCGACGATGCGTTCTTCGGCTTCGCCCAGCTCTACGCCCACACCACCTACCTCGACGCGGTCCTGATCGGCATGATCCAGAACGTGGCCATCACCGAGATGATCGCCGAGGCGGCCCGCGCGTTCGAAGCCCAGGACCTTACCCGTCATCTTGCTCGTCTCGAAGAACGGGCCGCGCGATTCCGCAACATCTACTGGCTCCGGGACGCCAGCGCCCACGGCCCGGCGAACGACATCCTCACCGCCTATCAGGCACAGCACCATCTGCCCGAGCGGTTCGACGCCGTGCTCACCGAGATCGTCGACCTGAACCGGATCGCCCAGACCCAGGAGGGGCAGCAGGTCGGCGCGGCGCTCGGCGTCATCACCGTCGTCGGCCTGCCCTTCGGCGCCGCCTTCGCGGTACTCCAGGTCCTCGGCGTGAACTCGGCGCGAGACCTCCTCATCGGCGTGCTCGCCGCGCTCGCCGGTTCCGGCGCCCTGCTCCTCACCCGGTTCGGCCGGCTCCTGCTCCGTTCTCTCCGGTAACCGGAGTAACGGGCTCCCGAAGCCGAGCGGAACCTCGGCCACGCCCCGGAAAGGGACGCTCCGTCGCCAGCGCACCGGGATGGCGGCGGAGTTTGATACTGCGGCCGCACAGTTGACTGGACGGCCACGGCAGACGCCACAGCAGACATTGAACGGTGCGAAGCCAGTCGAAGTTTTCGACAATCCGCTGGCAGGGCATGTGTCGCCATGACCACTTGATTCCGCCCCAATCTCGCGCGAAGGGGTAGCGCGACAACGGGGAATGACCCGACAGTGGAACCAGCGGAGGAGGTGAGTCCGACGAGCCCGACGAACCGACGCACTCTCATCGGCGGCAGCATGGCAGCAGCCGGCCTGTTCGCCACCGCGGACACCTCGGCGGCGATCTCCGACCGCATCGCCGAATCGGCTGTGGCTCCTCGCACCCTCCGCGAGATCGAACGGGACGTGCACGACATCGCCGCGGCCTATACCGCCACACCCGCGGGCCTGCTGGTGCCCCGGGTCGAAACGGGCTGGCTCGCCGTAGAACGGCTCCTCGACGGCCGGGTCCGCGGCCGGACCCGCACCACCCTGGACACCCGCGCAGGCCAGTACGCGCTCTACCTCGCGTTGACCGCTAACGACCTCGGCCACACCCAGGCAGCCGACACCTACCTCGACCTCGCCGGCCAGCACGCAGACGAGGCCGGGGATCGGCTCCTCGCGGACTGCGTCGCCGTGCTCGACAGTTCGTTCGCGTTCTTCCGTAACCAGCCGCACCGCGCCCAAGCCGTCGCCGCCGAACGGCGCCAGGACGCCCACCCCTACGCCCACCCCTACGCCCGGCCCATGCTCGGCGCCTGCGAGTCCCGCGCCGCGGCCCGTGCGGGCGATCCGGCGGCAGCCCGCCACGCCCTCGACGACATGTGGGCAAACCTGTGGACCGGTGGCCCTCTGCCCGGAACGGTCGCCGTTGACGAGGATCAAGCCCTCGCCCAGAGCGCGGCGATCCTCTCTCAACTCGCCGATCCCGCGAGCGAGGAGCACGCCCGGCGCGCTATCGCGGCCTACGCGGATTCCGGGCGTGCCGGGAACCTCGGGGGGTCATACAACGCCCTCGCACGCAGCTACCTACGCCGACCCGAGCCGGACCCCGAACGGGCCGCCGATGCCGCACGCTCCGCGCTGGCCGCTGTCGGGGAACAGCGAACGAGTTGGGTTGTCGACGTCGCCGGGCAGATGTGGCGGCAGATGGACGCCCGCTGGCCCGCCCTGCCCGCAGTCCACGACCTGGGGGTACTCGTCCAGGCCGCCGAACGGCCCGCACTTCCTCCAACCGCCACCTGAGCCGTATCCGAACATCCGTTCGTACGAGGCGCACAATGGGCGGGTGCGTCTCACCGTCGATCGTGACTCCTTGGCCAGCCTCGTCCCCTGGGCCGCCAGAATCCTCCCCGGCCGGGCAACCACCCAGCTCCAGGTCCTCGCCAGGCTCTTCCTCGAAGCGGGCGAGCATGCGCTGAAGGTCAGCGCCTACGACTACGAGGTGGCAGCCCGCGCCGCCGCGGGGCGGGCGCGGCCCTCACCCTCGACGGCCCGCTTCCCTTCGAGCTCCTGCCCGGTGACGAGCTCGGCCGGGATCTGCTGTCCCGGCGGCGGTTACACGATCTGCGGCACAGCTCGGCCTCGATCCAGCTCGCTGAGGGGGTCGACATCACGCTCGTCTCGAAACGCCACGGGCACAGCTCTACCCGGATCACGGGGGATCTGTACGCCCATCTGTTGCGGTCGACGGGCCGGGCCGCAGCGGAGGCAATCGCGAATGCAGTTCCCCGCGCCCACGTGCCGCCCACAACGATCAAGGAGCATTCCGGGGATAGGGAGAGAAATGCTTAGCTGCAGGTCAGGGGCCTGCGTACGGGTGCGCCGCCAGGGACTTGAACCCCGAACCCGCGGATTAAGAGTCCGCTGCTCTGCCAATTGAGCTAGCGGCGCGTTGCCTCCGCGTCCCCGCGGCGACATGCAGAACTCTACCAGGCGCTGGAGACGAGTGGCCGGGGGGTGCGGGCGCGGCGCTCGGTACCGGCGGCCACCTTGGAGATCGCCGATGGCGGGGGCTCCGGGGTCCCTGTGTGTCCTCCGGGGCTGATCTTGCTCGGGACCTTGCTCGCTCGGGACCTTGCTCGGGACCCGCGGCTTCCTGTGGTCTCGGCTCGGAGCCGTGACGGGCATCAGCGGGGTTCCAGGAATGTTTCGCTGATAGACATGACGTGGCCGACGCCGCGGGCCTGCCGGACGTACGGTCAGGCTGGGACACCGCGGTGAGGCTGGGACGCGGCGGCTTTGGCGTCTCGTCCCAGCCTTCGCGTCCGATCCGGACCGGCGTCACGCGGGTACCGAATCGGACCTGACGACCTGGAGGCCCACCGCGAGCTCCGAAGCATCGTCCGCTGACACGGCCCGTCCCTCGCACGGACCGCCGGATCGGCCGGACCCCAGTCCGCATCCGGCTCCGGCTCCCGTCGAGCGATCGCAGTTGCCCAGCCCACGCCCACGGCCCCAACCAGCCGAGGAGCCTGCCGCGCCCGGGCCGGAGAAAGCCGAGGAGGCCGGGCCGGAGAAACCGGCGGCCGGCTGGCTGCGCAGGATTCTCCGCGAGATCCTCGTGTACCGCCGCAACGCCGCCTTGGCCTTCGGCGCCGCGCTGCTCGGCACGCTCGTCACGGCCGCCGTCCCGTTGGTCGAGCGGCAGGTCATCGACAACGTCGTAGTCACGCACCGCCACTCTCTCGCACCCTACGTCGCCATTCTGCTCGGGGCCGGGGTCGTCGTCTTCGCCGCCGCGTTCGTCCGACGCTACGTCGGTGGTCGGCTCTCCCTCGACGTCCAGTACGACCTGCGCGACGCCGTCTTCAGCGCCATCGAGCGCCTCGACGGGGCCCGGCAGGACCAGCTCCAGACCGGGCAGGTGGTGAGCCGGGCGATCTCGGACGTCACCGTGGTCCAGGGTCTGCTGTCCTACCTGCCGATGATGAGCGGCAACCTGGTGCTCTTCGTCGTGTCCCTTGTGGTGATGGCCTGGCTGTCCCCGCTGCTCACTGTCATCGCGCTCGCGCTGGGGCCGGCGCTGTTCATCGTCGGCTACAGCGCCCGACGCACGGTCTTCCCGGCGACCTGGGCGGCGCAGCAGCAGGCTGGCGAGGTTGCCGGAGCGGTCGAAGAGGCCGTCGCCGGCGTCCGGGTGGTGAAGGGGTTCGGACAGGAGGCCCGCGAGCTGGACCGGCTGGCGGTGGACGCCCGGTGGCTGTTCGCGCTTCGGATGCGTGCGGTGCGCATCACCAGCAGGTTCGGTGCGGCGATGCAGGCCGTTCCCGCGCTCGGCCAGGTCGCGGTGCTGGCGCTCGGCGGCTGGCTGGCGCTGACGGACCGGATCACCCTCGGTACCTTCCTCGCGTTCAGCACCTATCTCGGCGCCCTGATCGGGCCGACGCGGACCCTCGCCGGTCTGCTCACCGTGGGCCAGCAGGCCAAGGCCAGCACGATACGCATCTTCGAGATCATCGATTCGCAGCCGGCGATCACGGACCGGCCGGACGCCGTGCGCCTTGGCCGGATCCGCGGGCTGGTCGACCTGGACAGTGTCACGTTCGGCTACGCTCCGTCTCGCCCCGTGCTGCGGGACGTGAGCCTGCGGATCGAACCGGGGGAGACGGTCGCCCTCGTCGGCACGTCCGGTTCGGGTAAGTCGACGGTCGCGATGCTGCTGCCGCGGTTCTACGACCCCCAGGCCGGGACGGTCCGCCTTGACGGTGTGGACATCCGCACGGTGACACTGTCGTCGCTGCGGGCGCAGATCGGGGTCGTCTTCGAGGACAGTTTCCTGTTCTCCGACACGGTGCGCGCGAACATCGCCTACGGCCGGCCGGGTGCCACGGACGACCAGATCATCGCGGCCGCGCGGGCGGCGCAGGCGGACGTCTTCATCCGCGGCCTGCCCGACGGCTATGACACCGTCGTGGGAGAACAGGGCCTGACCCTCTCCGGCGGCCAGCGCCAGCGCGTCGCGCTCGCCCGCGCGCTACTCACCGATCCCCGCGTCCTGCTCCTCGACGACGCGACCTCGGCCGTGGACGCCCGGATCGAGGCCGAGATCCATGACACGCTTCGGACGATCATGCGTGGCCGCACCACTCTGCTCATCGCGCACCGGCGCTCCACCCTGCGCCTTGCCGACCGGATCGCCGTGCTCGACGCCGGCCGGATCGTCGACGTCGGGACCGAGGCCGAACTGACGGCCCGATGTCCTCTGTTCCGCCATCTGCTCGCCGGCCCCGGCGAGGGCCTTCCCGACCAGCTCTCGTCCCCGTCCCCGTCTCCCGACCCCGGCCTTTCTTGCCTGTCCAGAGGGATAAATCAGACGCAAAAGGCTCTGGATAGGCAAGGAAGTAGGCAAGGGAAAGGAAGTAGGCAAGGGAAAAGAAAGGGAAATGTTCTCCGGGGTGGTGCTACCCGGGGTGGTCTCGGCCGGGGGCTCGGCGGCGGGGGCCCCTTCGGTGACATGCCGGCGACCCCCGACCTGCTCGCCCGGGTCGACGCCCTGCCCCCGGCGCTCGACGAGCCGCGGGTCGACCAGGCTGCGGCGGCCGCCCCCGACCCGGCATTCTCGCTGCACCGGCTGCTGGCCGTGGTCCGCTGGCCGCTCATCCTGGGCCTGCTGCTGGTGGCGGCAGACGCCGTCGCGGGTCTCGCCCTGCCAGCGTTGGTGCGGCATGCCGTCGACGCCGGCGTGAGCGTCGGGGCACGTGACGTCCTGTTCGCCACCGCCGGTGTCGCGCTGGCGGTGGTGCTGGTCAACTGGGCGGTGCAGGTGTGGCAGACCCGTGTCACGGGCCGGATGGGGGAGCGGCTGCTCTACATCCTGCGGGTGAAGACCTTTGCGCAGCTGCAGCGCCTCGGGCTCGACTACTACGAGCGCGAGCTCGCCGGCCGGATCATGACCCGGATGACGACCGACGTCGACGCCCTGTCGACCTTCCTGCAGACCGGCCTGACCACCGCCATCGTCAGCCTGCTGTCCTTCTTCGGCGTCCTGGTGGCGTTGATCGTGCTGGACGCCGAGCTCGCCCTGGTCGTCGTCGCCGTACTGCCGATCCTGATCGTGGTGACGGTGGTGTTCCGGCGTCGCTCCTCCGCCGCCTACACCAAGTCCCGGGAACGGGTCAGCGCCGTCAACGCATCGCTGCAGGAGAACCTGACCGGGCTGCGCATCGCCCAGGCGTTCGGCCGGGAAGCGGTCAACCAGGCGAGGTTCCGCGAGCTCGCGGACAGCTACCGCCGCTCGCGGCTGCGGGCACAACGGATGATCGCTCTCTACTTCCCGTTCGTCGAGTTCCTCTCCCGGATCGCGGGTGCTCTCGTGCTGGGAATCGGCGCCCACCTGGCCGTCGGCGGATCCCTGTCGCCGGGAGCACTACTCGCGTTCCTGCTCTACGTGGACCTCTTCTTCGCGCCGGTGCAGCAACTGTCCCAGGTGTTCGACGGTTATCAGCAGGCCCGGGTCGGTCTGCGCCGGCTTTCCGAGCTGCTGCGGACTCCGACCTCGACGCCGTCGGCCGAGTACCCGCGACCGGTCGGACGGCTGGCCGGCGAGGTGGTCCTGGACGGCGTCCGGTTCGCCTACGTGGGAGGCACTGCCGCGCGGACGGAGAACGCGGGGCCGGCGGGAAACGCGGGGCCGGCGGGAAACGCCGTGAACGGGGTGAGCCTGCGCATCGCCCCGGGGGAGACAGTCGCCCTGGTCGGGGAGACCGGCGCGGGCAAGTCCACGGTGGTGAAGCTGATCGCCCGGTTCTACGACGTGACCGAGGGCGCGGTGCGGGTGGACGGTGTTGACGTGCGCGACTTCGACCTGCCCGCCTACCGGCGACGGCTCGGCGTCGTTCCGCAGGAGCCGTTCTTGTTCTCCGGCACGGTCCGGGACGCCATCGCCTACGCTCGGCCGGATGCCTCCGACGCCGAGGTCGTGGCGGCGGCGCGGGCGGTCGGCGCCCACGCGTTCATCACCCGCCTGGCCGACGGCTACGATCATCTGGTCGGCGAACGCGGCCGGGGACTGTCCGCCGGCCAGCGTCAGCTCCTGGCGCTCGCCCGCGCGGAGCTCGCCGACCCGGACATCCTGCTGTTCGACGAGGCGACCGCGGCGCTCGACCTCGCGACGGAGGCTGCGGTCACGGCAGCCTCGGAGGCGGTGGCCACCCGGCGGACCACGATCATCGTCGCCCATCGGCTCACCACGGCGGCCAGGGCCGACCGGGTGGTCGTGATGGCGGACGGCCGGGTGGTCGAGCAGGGGCCGCACGCCGAGCTGGTGCACGCCGGCGGCCCGTATTCCCGCCTGTGGGCCGCCTTCACCGCGGAGTCGGTCACGCCCGCGGAGTCCGTCACGCCCGTGGATCTCAGCCCGACCGCGGACAGCGGTGCTGACCGGCGAGCGGCTGGCTGACCGGCGAGGGCGACCTCATTCCGTAATGTCATGGTTCGCCCTCAAGTCTGAGGGGATGCCCTCACGGGGCGACGAGCGAGCCCGCCCGCCGCCCCGATCGACCGAGCGGTCACCCGGGGCCGGCGGCGATCAGAGGAGGGGATCATGAAGGCGAACGGTCTGTTGATGGAGATCGCCTGGCCACGGCTGCCCAGCGGAATCGCCACACCAGGTGAACTCGCCGACCGGCTGGACGCCGACCTGCGGGACCGCGCCAGGGTCGCCGCGTTCGACGAGCACGGTCTGTGGGTCCGGGTCCACCAGCCGCACCAGGTCGAGGCGCTCGCTGCCGAACTCGCCTATAAGCTCTCCCAGGTTGGCGCGCCCGATCAGACGTTCCTCTCCTGGCACGACGAGCTGGGTGATCATCGTCGTTCGCTGAGCGGCCGTCGGATCGGGATGCACCGCAAGGTCGCCTGAACATTCCGGCGAATTCTCGACGAGGTCCCGGGAAGCCCGGGAAGCCTAGAAGATGGTGGATCGGCCCGGTCAGCCCTCGGTCAGCCCCCGATCGGTCGGCTGGCGGTCAGCCCGCGGCCGGCTGGAGGGTCTCCCGAGCGATCGCGGTGCCGAAGCGGACGGCGCCAGGGGACGGGACCGGGCAGGCTGTCATCGGCTTCTGGGGCAACGGACAGAAGTGGACCCCGTCGGGGCTGCGGACCGTGACGACCCCGCCGGGCTCGCAGGTCTCGCCCGCGGCACAGGGCATCGTCGAGGTGAACCGGCCGTCCATGGTCAGGACCCGACCCGCGGGGACCACCCGGGTACGTTCGTGCTCCGCGGCGATCTGGCGCCACAGGCGGTCCAACGGGGTCATCCCGGCCTCGTCGACCGTCTGGTCACGCCGTGGCGGCGCATCCACGAGGACGACTTCGATGCCCTGATTCGTCAGCATCGTGACGGCCTTCGTCACGTCCTCCCGGTAGGCCGTCACCAGGTCACGACCCTGCATACAGGGCGTCACCTGGTTGCCGGAGAACACCAGAACCGCGGTGGTCGGCCGCCAACGCCGCGCCTGGTCGCGGATGTCCATGAGCCAGTCGCAGGGAGCCGTGCCACCCCAGGTGCGCACCAGCACGGCGGTCCCGCCGTCCGCGCGGGCCGCCTCGTCGAAGGCGTCACCCGCCTCCCAGGCGAGCGAGTCGCCCCACAACGCCACCCGTGGCCTGTCGTCGGAGGTCCTGTTCACCACCAGGGCACCCCCGACCAGGACGATCGCGACGACGAACAGCCAGCCGATCGGTCCCCGCCGTCCGATCCGCACGGTCCGCCCCTTCCTGCCCCGCCGCGCCGGCCGGTATCACCGGATCCCCGATCACGTCCGACCCTGCCCGGCTGCCCACCACCTCATCGTGCTTCCTGCCCGGCGCTGTTCTGGTGACGGGTGTGCCGTCCCCACGAGCGGACATTACTGAACGTACCGCCCATAGCTGTTCTATCCAGAGACCCGAGTAGCTCCGCTAGCGCGGGCGGTCGTGGCCGAGACGGAGGCTGGGGGCGGGGCATGGCGGTACCCGTGGCGGTGGGCATGGGGGCGCCGGTCGGAAGGCGAGACCGGATCTGTGGGAGAGTTTTTGCCATGACGCGGTCCGTTGCGACGCGCAGGCCCGCCATGGCACGCCGTGCCGCCGCCACGGCGTTGACCCTGGGCGGCGCGGCCGGGCTCACCTACGGCATTCCGTCGCTCACCACACTGCGTCGACTACGGCTGCGGTGGACGCCGGCGCTCGCAGGGCTCGGCGCGCCCGATCACGTCGCGCTCACCTTCGACGATGGTCCGGATCCCGTGTCCACGCCACAGTTTCTCGACGTGCTCGCCGAACTCGACGTGCGGGCGACGTTCTTCGTCCTCGGTGGTCTGCTGGAACGCGCACCGACGTTGGCGCGGGAGATGGCCGCCGCCGGGCACGAGCTGGCCGTGCACGGCTGGGATCATCGCCCGATGCTGTTGCGCGGTCCCCGCTCCACGCACGACCATCTCGCCCGCACCCGGGACCTGGTCGTCGAGATCACCGGTCGCGCGCCGCGGTTCGTCCGGCCGCCGCACGGCATCCTCTCGGCCGGGCTGCTCGTCGCGGCCCGCCGCCTCGACCTCAGCCCCGTCCTGTGGTCGGCATGGGGACGCGACTGGACGGCCGAGGCGACGCCGGGCAGCGTGCTGGGCACCCTCGCCCCCGACCTGTGCGGGGGCGCCACGGTGCTGCTGCACGACTGTGACTGCACATCGGCCCCCGGGGCCTGGCGCAGCGCGCTCGGGGCTCTGCCCGGGATCGCCGCGCGCTGCGACGACGCCGGCCTGCGCCTTGGACCACTCGCCGAGCACGGCCTACCGGCCTGGTCGAATCCTCCTTCTGGCAGGAGCGGCCGGGCAGGTCAGACGGCCGGGTAGAGGGAGTAGCTCGGGAAGTTGCCGACGAGCCGCTCGTCGGCGTCCGTGCCTACGGTGACGGCCCTGGCCAGATGGACACCGCCGACGAAGGCCCCCTTCCAGGAGGCGCCGCGGCCACCGAACGGCTCGTCCCGGTCGCCGCGGGAGCGCGGCTTGTTGACTCCGACCTTGAACGCCTGCAGCTCCCCGGCGAGCCGGCGGGCATGGGACTCGTCGTCGCAGGCCAGTGAGGCAACCAGCGCGCCGTTGGAGGCGTTCATCGCCGCCAGCAGCTCAGCCTCCGAGTCGACGACGACGATGGTGTCGACCGGGCCGAACGGCTCCGCGTGGTGCAGCGCGGACGACGCCGGCGGGCTCAGGATCGCCACCGGCGGCACGTAGGCGGAGGTGTCCTGCCCGGGGATGAACCGGCCGTCCGCGAGGTCTCCGCGGTAGATCGGCACGCCGCCCTTCGTGATCGCCTCGTCGATCTTCGCGGCCAGCTCGGTCGCCTTGTCCGCGGTGATGACCGGGCCGTAGTCCAGCTCGGGCAGCTGGTCGGTGTCGTCGGCGACGGCGAGGGGATGGCCGAACCGGACGCCGGAGACCACCGGCAGGTACATCTGGAGGAACCTGTCGAACAGTTGGCGCTGGACGACGTAGCGGGGGTAGGCGGTGCAGCGCTGCTTGCCGTACTCGAAGCCCTTCTTCAGATGGGCGGCGAGCACGTCCCACTGGGAGAAATCCCAGATACCCCAGGCGTTGAGGCCCTCCTGCTCTAGGAAGTGGCGCTTACCGGTGTCGACCAGGGCAGCGGCGACCTGGCCACCCGCCGACCGGCCGCCCACGAAGGCCAGGCAGCCGATCTCGGGGGCGCGGACCAGCGCCGAGCTCAGCCGGGAACCCGATCCGGAGACCAGCGAGACCGGCAGACCCTCCCGGCGGGCCAGTGCGCTCGCCAGGGTCAGGCAGGCGGCGCCGCCGTCGGTCGGGGTCTTGGCGATGGTGCCGTTGCCGGCGAGGATCTGGACGAGCACGGCATGCATGAGCACGCTCATCGGGTAGTTCCAGCTGGCGATGTTGCTCACCGGACCGGGTAGCGGGGTGCGCCCGGCGATCATGCCGTCGATCTCGTCGATGTACCAGCGCACCCCGTCGAGGGCACGGTCGACGTCGGTGCGCGCCAGTCGCCAGGGCTTGCCGATCTCCCAGACGAGCAGGAGAGCCAGCAGGTCGCGGTGGGCGTCCATGGCGTCAACGGCGGCGCGTACTCGGGCCTTGCGCTCGGGCAGCGCCACGTCGCGCCAGTGCTTGTGGTCGTCGAGAGCGGCCCGGATCGCATCCCGGGCCTCGTCCTGCTCGATCATCGGGGGCCCGGCGATCGGTGTGCCGTCGACGGGGGACAGGCTGTGCAGTGGATTTCCAGTTCGATGCCAGTGCCCGCCCCAGAGATTACGGAGGCGGTCCTCGTCGAACGCCTCGGGGGCAACCTGGCGGCAGGTGGTGAACGCCTCGGACCAGGTGGTACCCGGCTTAATGTGGAGTCGTGGCTGGGAGCTGCTGGATGCTGCGGCCATACCGGTGATATTGACGGTCATCCGCCGATCACGCCAGGCAAAGCGGCCCACTATTTCGAGGATTCTTAGATGACTGTATCAGATTAATAACTCTCGGTAATTTCCTGCATAAACCGTCATGTGGTCACTCATCGCCCCCGCTCGATATCCAATGATCTTGCTGGTGCTGCTGGTGCTGCTGGTGCTGCTGGTGCTGCTGGTGCTGCTGGTGCTGTTGGTGCTGTTGGTGCTGTTGGTGCTGTTGGTGCTGGCTTGCCGCTCTGGTCGCCGGGGTCGTTGCCAGGAGGAAACCGGGCGCGACTCGCCACGCGAACATGGTCCTATGCGGGTGGGTGGCAGCGTCCACCGCGTACTATTTCCGGCATGTCGGATGCGTTTATCGGGCAAGATGGTGGCACCACTTCGGCGCCGTCACGACCTCGGGTGTGTACTTCATCACGTAGAGTGGGATGGTGTCCGAACCGCCTTTCGTTCGCGTCCGGGTTGCCGCCGCTCGGACCATTCGATCCTGATTCCCGGATGTGTGATGACGGCCAGTGTCGTGCCGCCGTCGGCCGCTGAAGCCGACTCCGTCGAGGGCTCCGCGCTGATCCGGGTCCTCGTAGTAGATGATCATGAGTTGTTCCTTCAGGGCCTGCAGACGGTCCTGGAGATCGAGGAGGACATCAGCGTCGTCGGCCGGGCCGGTAACGGTCAAGAGGCTCTGACCTTGGCCTCCGGGACATCGCCGGACATCGTCCTGATGGATGTCCGGATGCCGGGCCGGGACGGGATCGCCGCGGCGGGTGCCATCAAACGTGCTGTTCCGCGCACGCGTATCGTGATGCTCACGGTCTCGGACGAGGAGTCTGACCTGTTCGAGGCGATCAAGGCGGGTGCGGTCGGGTACCTGCTGAAGTCGATTCCGCCGCACGAGGTGGCCGACGCGGTGCGGGCTGTCCACAATGGGCAGAGCCTGATCAGTCCTTCGATGGCATCGAAGTTGATGGTCGAGTTCGCCACGATGGCCCGGGGTACCGAGGACCGTCCTCGGGCGCACGCCCCGCACCTGACCGCGCGAGAACTCGAGGTACTGAAGCTGGTCGCTGAGGGGCGCGCGAACCGCGAGATTGCCCGCAAGCTGTTCATCAGTGAGAACACGGTCAAGAACCACGTTCGTAACATCCTGGACAAACTGCAGCTGCACTCGCGGATGGAGGCCGTGATGTACGCGGTTCGTCAGGGGCTGTTCGACATCGAGTGAGCCCGGCGGGGCCGCACGGTTGCCACGGTGGGCCTCTGTCCGCCAACCCGCGGGGCCTGGTCGGCGGGATATTGCTCTGGGGTGGGTGACGGGACTTGAACCCGCGGCCACCGGGACCACAACCCGGTGCTCTACCAGCTGAGCTACACCCACCAGAACCTGGCTGCCATGCCGAAGGAGGAGACCCGGCCGGACCGGAGATCCTCCGACCGGTGCGAATCCGGGATATTCCGAATCCGGGACGTTCCACCCACGCCGCCTGACCAAGCGAAGCTATCGTACCGGTCCGCGCCACTGGATGGGCAAGGGGGTTACCCCGGTCATGCCCGCCGCGCTCTGCGAGATCACTGCCCGTTCAGGCGGGCGGTGGAAGGTCTCCCGTCCAGCCGCGCGGGTGAACCGGCCGGGTCGTCCGGTTGCGGGTGCTCGGAGCCTCCGGCGGTCAGGGAGGCCAGCGACGCATCGGCCTGGTCGCGGATCTCGGCGGCGATCGCGCGGGCCTGCTCGGTGCCCGGCCCCGGCTGGGGAACGAACACGGCCCGTCGGTAGTAGCGCAGCTCCTCGATGCTCTCCTGGATGTCCGCCAGGGCCCGGTGGCCGCCGCGTTTGACCGGAGCCGCGTAGTAGGCCCGCACGTACCAGCGGCGGGCGAGCTCCTTGATCGACGAAACGTCGATCATGCGGTAGTGCAGGTGAGCGTCCAGCGACGGCAGATAGCGTGCGAGGAAGGTGCGGTCCGTGGCGATCGAGTTGCCGCACAACGGGGCCTTGCGCACCTCGGGAATCCGGGTGCGGACGTAGTCGAGGAGCTGGCGCTCCGCGTCGTCGAGGGACAAGGTGGACGCCCGGACGGCGGCGGTCAGGCCCGAGGCCTCGTGCATCTCGCGGACGACCGGCTCCATGGTCTGCAGCGCCTCCTCCGGCGCCGAGATGACCAGGTCGATGCCCTCGTCGAGGATGTTGAGCTCACTGTCCGTGACCAAGCAGGCCACTTCCAGGAGTAGATCCGACGCGGCGTCCAGGCCGGTCATCTCGCAGTCGATCCACACCAGTCGATCCATCCCGCTGACACTATGGTCTGCGGTCGCCGTCGTCACGTGCACCCTCGGGTTCTCGTCGTATGGCTGAGTGCCCGCTCCGTCGAGATCATCCTATAGTCCCTGCTCCGTTACTGACGGTGAAGCTGATGGAGATCTGAGTGTTCCCGGCTCCGACCAGGATCGCGGTCAGGGTGTACAGCCCGTCCGGGACCTCGGAGGTCTGCCATCCGCCGGGATGCGGCGTGAACAGGTACGGCGGGCCTGGGAGATCCCGCCGGTACGGCCCGGTCGGTCCGTTCAGCACGTACGTCAGGGGGCCGGCGTAGCCCGTCGTTTCCACCCGGATGATGCGGAAGCCGGAGATGGTCTCGCCCTGGTGGATGCCGGCGAAGGTGAACGGTGCGACGGACATCGTCGACGACGGCGTGGGCATGGCGCCCGGGCCGGACCGGGATGGACGACCGTCGGGTGCGGGGGATGCCGCCGGGGTCGGACCGGACCGGGGTTCCTGGCTGTGATAGCCGAACACCAGGATCGGCATCAGGACCAGGGCAGCGAAGAACAGCGCAAGACCGACCCAACCCCGCCTGAGGGCATCCACGCTGACTGCGTCCCTCCGCCATGCCGCCCATGGGTTCGGGTCACTTTAATGGGCGGGAAGGTGATCGACTCCCGCGGCCTGGGACCGACCGGGATCGAAGCGCGCAGTCGGGCCGGGGGAGGGAGGAAGTGGGCCGACGGCGGGTTGACGGGCACGCCGCCCGCCGCGGCGTCGGATCGGTATGGGTTGTCCGGATCGGCATGGGTTGTCCGGATCGGCGCGGGAGGCGCAGCCGCTTGTCGATGCGGCTGCCGAGGGCAGAACGATCTAGCGGGTGCGCCTGCGCCGGCCGGGTGGCCGGTTCGGCGGATGGGCGGGCCCGCGATTGTCCCGCGGTCGCTGGCGCACCCCTTGCCGACTGAGCCCCAGGATGCGCTGCTGTGCGATGCGCTCCTGCCGAAGACAGCGACCACGATCCACGCCCCGACCGTAGCCGCCATCTGCGTCTTCCGCGTCCCTCGTCACATGGTGTTTACCTTGTCCCCGGCGTGTCGCTGGCTCTCGCTCACCCTCCTCCCCGGCCCCTGGGCCGCCCCTGGTCGGCCTTCGGACGGCCGGTGACCCTCAGGGCCGGCGGGTGACCCTCAGGGCCGGCGGGTGACCCTCAGGCGGCCAGCGGGGTGGAGGAGCGCCCGCCGTGGCCCGGCCGGTCGGCGCGCCCGGTGGCGAAGGCGGGCTCCAGGGCCAGGTCCAGCACCTCCCGGACGTCGGTCACCAGGTGGACGGTGAGCGCGTCGCGCACCGGCGCCGGGACGTCGTCCAGGTCCGGGCCGTTACGCGCCGGCAGCAGCACCGTGGTGATGCCGGCGCGGTGCGCGGCGAGCAGCTTCTGCTTCACCCCGCCGATCGGCAGCACGCGCCCGGTCAGCGACACCTCGCCGGTCATCGCCACATCCGCCCGGACCGGCCGACCGGACAGCAGCGACGCCAGGGCCGTCGTCATCGTTACCCCGGCGCTCGGCCCGTCCTTCGGCACCGCACCCGCGGGGATGTGCACGTGGACACCGCGGTCGGCCAGATCGCCGACGGGAAGTTCCAGCTCCACCCCGCGCGAGCGCAGGTAGGACAGCGCGATCTGCGCCGACTCCTTCATCACGTCGCCGAGCTGCCCGGTCAGGGTGATCCCGGCCCCGCCGGTCTCCGGGTCGGCCAGCGACGCCTCGACGAACAGGACGTCACCGCCGGCGCCGGTCACCGCCAGGCCCGTCGCCACTCCCGGGAGGGCGGTGCGCTCCGCCGACTCCGGGGTGTGCCGCGGCCGGCCGATGTAGCCGGGCAGGTTCCCGGCATCGATCGTCACCGGCAGGGTGGCCTCGCCGAGCGCCACCCGGGCGACGATCTTGACGGGGTAGAGAAAAGTTGCGATGACCCCAGATGTGGCAGGGGACCCCAGCGAGGCCCGCATGCTCGGGGCTTCGCCGGGGTCCCAAGGGCCAGCCGACGGAGGGTTTGGAGTCAACCCCGCCGGCTGGGGCTCAGATGCACTGACCTCGAACCCGAGATCACGGGATCATCATGGCCATACAGGTCGTGGTCAGGTCAGGCGCCACGTGGCATAGCTACGCGCCAGGGCGGCTCGGTTCTGAGCGGCAAGGCTGTCCGACTGCGCCGCTCGCATGCTCCACAGTCCCGCCACGTGGCAGGCGAAGGCGGTCCGGTCCTCGTCGGTGCCGCCAGCCCAGCAGTCCAGCCCCGCCGCCCACTGCTCGGCCTGCTGGGGGGTATGTCCGGCGCCAATGAGACGGATCACCATGAACGCGGCGTCTACCCAGCCGGCACCCTGCGCCGGCCAGCCCCAGTCGACCACCCAGACACGGTCCTCTCTGATCATGAACTAGTGGGCATGAAGGTCGGTGTGAATCAGCCGGTTCCCGGCCACGGCGTCGACTACAGCGCCCGCGTGGACGGCCGCGGTGGCTACGTCCCAATCGGGGAAAACTCTAGCTGGAAGCGTTT
>NZ_JDWE01000049.1:0-33226 GCF_000685765.2 Frankia sp. BMG5.23 | reverse complement strand
CGGAACTCCCGGGCGACCTCGGCCTGGCTCGCCCCCGCCGCGAACCGGCTGGCCGCGGCCAACCGGACCCGTTCACGTTCCACCTGATCGGCGGGCGTCAACCCGCCACCCGTCGCGTACCTCATACAACCGGTCTACCCGCCCCAAACCCGCTGGTAGACAGCTACAGAAAACCGCCCTGACCCCGAAATTTAAAGCTCAGTAGGCAAGGAAGCCGACGAGGCTCAGCCGGCCGGCTTCTCCGCGTGCCCACCGAACTGCTTGCGCATCGCCGACAACAGCTTGTCGGCGAACAGGCCCTCCCCGCGCGAACTGAACCGCTCGTAGAGGGACGCCGTCAGCACATGGGCGGGAACGCCCTCCTCCACGGCGGCCAGTACCGTCCAACGTCCTTCCCCGGAGTCGGACACCCGGCCGCTGAACTCGGTGAGTCCGGGATCCTCCTGCAGCGCGGCGGCGGTGAGGTCGAGCAGCCAGGAACTGACCACGCTGCCCCGCCGCCACACCTCGGCGATCGCGGTGGTGTCGAGGTCGTACTGGTAGTACTCCGGGTTGCCCAGCGGGGCGGTCTCGGCGTTGTGCTCGGCGGACGTCGTGCCGATGTTCGCCTTGTCGAGCACCGCGAACCCCTCGGCGAAGGCGGCCATCATGCCGTACTCGATGCCGTTGTGCACCATCTTGACGAAGTGACCGGCGCCGTTCGGGCCGCAGTACAGGTATCCCTTCTCGGCCTGGGTGATCTCGCCGGTCCGGCCCGGGGTCCGCGGGATGGTGCCGACGCCGGGTGCGATCGTCTCGAACAGCGGCTCCAGGCGGGCCACGACCCCCGGTTCGCCGCCGATCATCAGACAGAAGCCGCGTTCCAGCCCGAACACGCCCCCGGAGGTGCCGACGTCGACGTAGTGGATGCCCCGCTCGACGAGCGACGCGGCACGCAGGATGTCATCCCGGTAGTAGGAGTTGCCGCCGTCGATGATCACGTCGTCCGGCGCGAAGTGCTCGGCCAGGGCCGAGACGGTCTCACCGGTCAGCCCGGCGGGCACCATGATCCAGGCAGCCCGGGGTGGACGCAGGGCCGCGGCGAACTCGGCGAGGCTCCGTGTCTCCGTGGCGCCCTCCGCAGCCAGGGCCTTAACGGCCTCGGGGTTGACGTCGTAGACCACGCATTCGTGACCACCGCGGATCAGCCGGCGCACCAGGTTGGCACCCATCCGGCCGAGTCCGATCATCCCGAGCTGCATCTTCATCTCTCCGCTGGTTCGTCTCGATGGCCCGCTCCGGCGTGTCGCCGGGACGGGCCCGGCCTGGCGCTCCTGACGCCATTCTCCGTGCTGCATCCGTGCTTCCCCGTCCGTGGTGCACGTGCTTCTCGTCTCCGAGTCGGCGCCCGCGCCGGACCGGACCGGCCACGGACCGTCCGGACCGGGACCCCGAAAGTTCCCGATGATCTTCAGTTGGCGTGGATCGAGCGGCAGATTGTGACGAGCAGCGACGGAGGGCTTGTGAGCGAGCCGGGTAGGGCAGGGGAGGCGGCCATGGATGCCGACGTGGACGTGATCGTGCTCGGCGCCGGGCCCGCGGGCGAGAACGTCGCCGGCCGCTGTGCCGACGCTGGTCTGTCCGTCATCGTCGTCGAACGCGAGCTCGTCGGCGGGGAGTGCAGCTACTGGGGCTGTATCCCGAGCAAAACCCTCCTGCGGCCGGGGGAGGTGCTGGCGGCGGCCCGCCGCGTTCCCGGCGCGGCGTCGGCGGTCACCGGACCCGTCGACGCCGCCGCGGCGTTCGCCCGGCGAGACTGGATGGTGGGCGACTACTCCGATTCCTCCCAGGTGCCCTGGCTGGTCGACAAGGGCGTCGAGTTGGTGCGCGGGACCGGGCGCCTGGCGGGGCCCGCCGGCCGGGTCGCGGTGACGCTGCTGGACGGCACCCGCCGGGTGCTGACCGCGTCCCGAGCCGTGGTCGTGGCCACCGGGACGCGGGCCACTGTTCCACCGATCCCCGGCCTCGCCGACGCCGAACCGTGGGACAACCGGACCGCGACCGGCGCCTGGAAGGTCCCGCACCGCCTCGTGGTGCTCGGCGGCGGCGCCGTGGGGGTGGAACTGGCCCAGGCCTTCCGCCGGCTCGGTAGCGCGGAGGTGACCTTGATCGAGGGGTCACCCCGGCTGCTCGTCCGGGAGGAGGAGTTCGTCGGCGAGCAGTTGCGGGCCGCCTTCGAGGCGGCCGGCATCACGGTGCGGCTCGGAAGCCGGGCGGTCGAGGTCCGCCGGGCCCGGACGGGACCGGATGGCCCGGCCGGGCCGGTGACCGTCACGGTGGAGCCGGTGGATCCGGCGGATCCGGCGGATCCGGGTGAGCCGGTTGAGCGGCGGCCGCGCCGCGATGCCGTGGTCGCCGACGAGATCCTGGTCGCCGTCGGGCGCACCCCGGCGACCGGCGACCTGGGCCTGGAGACCGTGGGCCTGCAACCCGGGCGGTTCATCGAGGTCGACGACCGGCTCCGCGCGGTCGGCGTGGCGGGGGACTGGCTCTACGCGGTCGGCGACGTCTGCGGCCGCGCGCTGCTCACCCACATGGGCAAGTACCAGGCCCGGCTGGCGGCCGACGTCATCACCGGCCGCCGGGACCTCGCCGGCGCTCCCGTGCGCGACCTGGCCGACCCGGCGGCCGTCCCGCGGGTGACCTTCACCGATCCGCAGGTCAGCGCGGTCGGACTGACCGAGCGGGCCGCGCGGGAGGCCGGGATCGCCGTGCGGGCCGTGAGCGTGCCGACCGGATCGGTGGCCGGCGCGTCGGTGCGGGGGGAGGAGATCACGGGCACGTCGAAGATTGTCGTGGACGAGGCCCGCCGGGTGCTCGTGGGAGCGACCTTCACCGGTCCGGACACCCAGGAGATGGTGCACGCGGCCACGATCGCGATCGTCGGAGAGGTGCCGTTGGAGCGGCTGTGGCACGCGGTCCCGTCGTTCCCGACAGTCAGCGAGGTCTGGCTGCGACTGTTGGAGGTATACGGATGACGTCGTTCCGTGGACGTCGTTGCGCGGACCGCGGCACCGAACCGCCTGGGCGGGGCCGCGGATCGGGTTGGCCGAGCCTTCAGGACGGTCCGCCGGTCGCCGCCGGGGCGCGGTGGTCCGTCCGGCCCAGCCGGCGCACGTCGGGCGCGCCGAGCCGGGCCGCGTCGGCGGTCGCGTCGTCGGCTTGCCGCTGCGAGGCCCGTTCGGCCTCCACCCGGGCGAGGTAGTGCGCGACCTCGCGGGCGCGGGTCACCTGGTCCCAGCCGAGCACGGGGGCGATGAGATCGGCCACGTGCTCGGCGGCCTCCACCCCCCGGTCGATGGTCTCGATCGAGACGCGGGTCCGCCGGGTGAGCACGTCCTCCAGGTGCAGCGCCCCCTCGTGGGAGGCCGCGTACACCGCCTCCGCGGCCAGGTAGGTCGATGCCCCGCGCAGCGGCTGGGCGAGATCCGGTCGCGTCTCGATGAGGTCCAGAAGCTCCTCGGTGAGGGTGCCGTAGCGGTGCAGGAGGTGCTCGATCCAGCCGACGTGCAGCCCCGCGCGGCGGGCGAGGGTCTCCCGGGCGTTCCACAGCGCGGGGAACCCGTCCGCGCCGAGCAGCGGGATCTTCTCGGTGCACGACGGCGGCACCGCCCGGTTCATGCCGTGCACGGCCGCGTCGACGGCGTCGGCGGCCATCACCCGGTAGGTCGTGTACTTCCCGCCGGCGACCATCGTCAGCCCGGAGACGGGGCTGACCACGGCATGCTCGCGGGACAGCCGCGAGGTGTCCTCGGACTCCCCGGCGAGCAGCGGGCGCAGCCCGGCGTACACCCCGGTGATGTCCGCCGCCGTGAGCGGCGTGCGCAGCACCCGGTTGACCGTGTCGAGCAGGTAGTCGATGTCGGCGCTGCTGGCCGCCGGATGGGCGAGGTCGAGGCTCCAGTCGGTGTCGGTGGTGCCGATGATCCAGTGGCTGCCCCACGGGATGACGAACAGCACGCTCTTCTCGGTGCGCAGGATCAGGCCGGTGACGCCATGGATGCGGTCGCGGGGCACGACGATGTGCACTCCCTTGGAGGCTCGGACCGACAGCTGGCCACGCCCGCCTACCATCGCCTGGATCTCGTCGGTCCACACCCCGGCGGCGTTGATCGTCTGGCGGGCCCGCAGCTCGATCTCGGCGCCCGACTCGAGGTCACGCACCCGCACGCCGGCGACCCGGTCGCCCTCCCGCAGGAAGCCGGTGACCCGCGCGCTGGTCGCGATGAGCGCCCCGTAGCGAGCAGCGGTCCGCGCGACGAACACGGTGTGCCGCGCGTCGTCGACCTGGCCGTCCCAGTACTGGATCGCGCCGACGAGGGCGTCCGGGCGCAGCGACGGGAACTCCCGCAGCGCCGCCTTGCGGGTCAGGTGCCGGTGATGGGGCATGGTGGCGTCGCCGCCCGGCCCGACGCGGGCCAGCCCCTGCCCGAGGGTGTCGTAGAGCAGCACACCACTGCCGATGTAGGCACGTTCCCAACCGTGGCGGGTCAACGGCAGCAGGAACGGGATGGCCCGGACCAGATGGGGCGCGAGCGTGTCCAGCATGAGGGACCGCTCCCGCAGCGCCTCCCGGACCAGCGGGGCGTTGAGCTGCTCGAGATACCGCAGCCCGCCGTGGATGAGCTTGCTCGACCGGCTGGACGTGCCGGCGGCGAGGTCGCGCGCCTCGACCAGGGCGACGGACAGGCCCCGGGTCACCGCGTCCAGCGCCACCCCCGTACCGGTGACCCCGCCGCCGATCACGGCCACATCCACCGGATCCGCTCCCATCCGGCGCAGTGCCTCGGCGCGGCCGACCTGGTCGAGTCGGGCGGTCGGGGTTCCGTGTCTGGTTGGCGTCATCGCCAGTTGCTTCCTCTCCTGCGAACGTCCTCGCGTCCCGTCGTCGTGATCGCCCGGGACGCTCCGGCGGCTCGCCACCCATCGTGCCGGCTGTCGGTGTCCGGTGTCCGGCGCCCGGGCGCGGGATCGTTGAACGTCCATGAACGTCTGTGAACGTCCGGCCGGGGCGTGGTGGGATGCGAGTGCGACCGTCCCGGGATCCCGCGTGAGGCGACCAGATGGGCGACCAGATGGAGGTCAACACCAGATGGAGGTCAACGCATGGACCTGACCCACCCGCCGGCCGAGGAACGGTTCCGTGCCGAGTTGCGGGCCTGGCTCACCGAGAACATTCCCGCCGCCTGGACGGAGCCCGGGTTCTGGGCCGGCGTGGGGGAGGCCGAGGGCTTCGACCTGCGGCGGGACTGGGAGCGGCGCAAGGCGCTCGCGGGCTTCGCCGGGATCGACTGGCCGGTGGAGTACGGCGGCCGGGGCGGTACCCCGGGGATGCGGGCCATCTACGACCAGGAGACGCAGCTCGCCCGGGCGCCGCGCTCGGTCAACACGCTGGGCCTGGCCTTCCTCGCGCCGACGGTGATGGCGGTCGGGACGCCCGAGCAGAAGCGCGACATCCTCGGGCCGATGCTGCGCAACGAGGTGATCTGGTGCCAGGGCTTCTCGGAACCCGGCGCGGGCTCCGACCTCGCGGCGCTGCGTACGTCCGGGGTGCTCGACGGGGACGAGTACGTGGTCAACGGGCAGAAGGTCTGGACGACGTTCGCGAACCGCGGAGACAAGATCTTCACCCTGGTCCGGACCGAGCCCGGCAGCCGGCGCCATCACGGCATCTCGCTGCTGCTCATCGACATGCACGCTCCCGGGGTGGAGGTCCGGCCGATCCGGCAGATGAGCGGCGTCAGCGAGTTCGGCGAGGTCTTCCTCACCGACGTGCGGGTGGCGGCGTCGGAGTGCCTGGGCGGGATCGGCAACGGCTGGGCGACGGCGATGCTTCTGCTGTCGTTCGAGCGCGGCGCGTCCGGGATCAGCCAGTACACCGGATTCCGGCGCAGCTACGACGAGATCGTCCGGGTCGCCCGGGCGCTTGGGCGCGACACCGACCCGGTGCTGCGCCAGGAGCTGGGCCGGCGCATGGTCGAGCTCGAATGCCTGCGCTACCACTCGATGCACGTCCTCACCCAGGTAGAGCAGGGCCGTGACCTGGGGGCCGAGTCGTCGATCACCAAACTGCAGTGGTCGGAGACGTACCAGGACCTGTTCGAGACCTTTGATGCGCTGCTCGGCGCCGATGTGGCGCTCACCCACCCCACCGCGGACCTCGATCTGACGACGCTGCGGCAGGAGAGCTTCTGGACCCGCTCCGTCACCATCTGGGGTGGATCCTCGCAGGTACAGCGCACGATCGTCGCGGAGCGGGTCCTCGGCCTGCCACGCGGATCATGATTGATCATGATTATGGTCGCGATTCGGGCCTGTGCCTGTGCCCGGGCCTGTTCATCTCGCTGATCCCGCCTCGCCCCGCCTCCGGAGGTCCGAGCCCGTGTTCTTCGCCCTCACCGACGAGCAGCGCGCGCTCGCCGCCACCGTCCGGGACTTCCTGGCCGACCGCTTCGATCTGACCGCAGTCCGCGCGGTTTTCACCGATCCCGACGGTGACGGGCACCCCCCCGAGCTGTGGAAGGCGATCGGCGAACAGGGCTGGCTCGCGGTGTGCGTGCCCGCGCGGTTCGACGGTCTCGGGCTCGGGTTGCTCGACGCACAGATCATCGCGCGGGCGTTCGGAGCGGGGGTGATCCCGGGGCCCTGGCTGCCGACCGTGCTCGCGGGCGAGGCGGTGCGGCTCGCCGGCTCGGCGGACCAGGCGGCGGCGGTGCTCGCCCCCCTCGCCGCCGGTGACCTGGTGGCCACCGTGGCGCTGCGGGGCCCGGGCGGGGGATACGACCATACCGGCATCGCGGTCCGCGCGACCGCGGGCGGTCGGCTGGGCGGTGTCGCGTCCGGCGTCGAGTATCTCGAGGTCGCCGGGCTCGTGGTGGTCGCCGCCGTCGGCCCCGCCGGGGTCGGGCTCTATCTGCTCGATCCGCGTGGCCCGGGGGTGACGGTCACCACCCAGCGCGGCTTCGACGGCACCACCCGGCTGGCCTCGCTGTCTCTGGCCGACGCGGCCGCGACCCGGCTGCCGGCCTCCGACGCCGCGGTCGCCGCGGACCTGGTCCGTCGTGGCGCCCTGCTCACGGCCGCGGACCTCGTCGGTGTCGCGCGGGCCGCGCTGACCCGGACCGTCGCCCACGACATCGATCGGGTGCAGTTCGGCCGGCCGGTCGGTTCGTTCCAGGCGCTCGCCCACCATCTCGCCGATCTGCATGTCGCTGTCACGATGGCCGAGCATGCGGTGCTGTACGCGGCGCACGCGCTCGACACTGCCCTGCCCGACGCGGAGCTGGCGCTCGCGGTGGCGAAGAGCAAGGCCAACCAGGCCGCCGGGGACGCCACCGCGGCGATGATCCAGTACCACGGGGGGATCGGCTACACCTGGGAACATGACGCGCACTTCTTTTACAAGCGGGCCAAACGCCAGATTCCTGCTTTTGGTGACACCCCTGCGCATCTGGAGCGCATCGCGGTGCTGACCGTCGACGCATTGCCCTGACCGCCCCCGATCCCGCAGCACTCGCAGCGGTGCTGGTTCCTCGGCGGTGCTGGTCCTTAGCGCGTCAGCGTATGGTCGAACAGCTGCCGGGCCGGGCCCAGGGCCGCCCGGCGGTCGGCGGGAGCCAGCCCGATGCGCGTCCGGCGATCCAGCAGGTCCGCCGGGTCGAGCGCGCCTTCGTCCCGCACCGCGAACAGCAGCTCCGCGCCGGTGACCGGCGTCCCCTCGGCGACGGGTGCCAGCAGGTCGGGGTCGCCGTCGGCCAGGGCCAGCACCCTCGGTGCCTCCGTCCCGTACCGCTCGACCAGACGGCGCGGCGCGGCCACCGTGGCGAGGACCGATCGAGGTGCCGCACCGACCAGGCCGAGTCGCCGGGTACGGCAGGGGCCGGCGTCGAGGTCGCCCACCGCGACGGCGGCGTCCACCGCGTCTGCGGCCATCCGTCGATAGGTCGTCAGTTTGCCGCCGACCACCGTGACCAGGCCGCCCGGGTCGGTCCGCACCAGGTGCCGTCGGGAGAGATCGGCGGTGCGGGCGGCGCTGGTACGGGTGGCGGCGCTGTGGGGAACGACGGTGTGGTCGGTGCCGGTGTGGTCGGTGCCGGTGTCGAGCAGTGGGCGCAGGCCGGCGAAGGCGCCCAGCCGGTCCGCCGGGTCGATGGGGGTGGCCAGCACGTTCGAGACGATGCCCAGCAGCTGCGCGATCTCGTCCTCGTCGGGCACCGGGACGTCGACGACCTCCTCGACCGGCACGTCGGTCAACCCGACGTAGACGCGGCCGTCGTCCTGGGGCAGCATCAGCGCGAACCGGTTCCGTTCACCCGGCATCGGCAGGGACAGCGCCGCGCGGGTCCCGGCCAGGACGGTGGAGCGCAGCACGAGGTGGGTGCCGCGGCTCGGCCGCAGCCGGATCCCCGGAGCCAGGGCCGGCGCCCACACGCCGGTGGCGTTGACCACCGTCCGCGCACGCAGGGTGATCCGGGTACCGGTGAGGGTGTCCACCGCGGTCGCCTCGATCCCACGACAACCGTGCCGGCTCGGGCCGCGGGGTCCGCCGTCGAGGCCGCCGCCGTCGAGGCCGGTCACCCGCAGCCGGGTAAGGATCCGGGCGCCGAATCCGGCTGCGGTCCGGGCCAGCGCGACTACGAGACGGGCGTCGTCGACGAGCTGGCCGTCCCAGTGCAGCACCCCGCCGCGCAGTCCGGCTTCCCGGAGCGCGGGAGCCACCCCGAGCGTCTCCACGGCGGTCAGCCGGCGTGGGCCGGGCAGGACCGCGCGGGGCGTGCCCGCGCCGCGGCGCAGCAGGTCGCCGAGCCACACCCCGGCCTGGACCAGCGCGGCGTTCGACCGCGGTACTCCCGGGGTCAGCGGGGTGAGCATGGGCAGCGCCCGCACGAGATGGGGCGCGGTGTGCCGCATCAGGATGTCGCGCTCGACGGCGCTCTCCCGCGCCAGCGCCACATCTCCGGTGGCCAGGTAACGCAGCCCGCCGTGAACGAGCTTGGAACTCCATCGGCTCGTGCCGAAGGCGAGGTCGTGCGCCTCGGCGAGGACGACGGACAGGCCGCGGGAGGCGGCGTCCAGGGCCACCCCAGCCCCGGTGACCCCACCGCCGATCACCAGCAGGTCCACCGGGCCGCCAGCCGCGACGGCGGCCAGCTCCCGTTCCCGCCGCCCGGCGTTCAACGAGGTCGCCGTGGTCGGCGGGAGCGTCAGAACCGTCATGGTGATCCCCCAATGCTCTCCTTGACCGGTTCCGGCGCGAGGTAGCCGCGCAGGAGCCGGCGCAGTTCGGCGGTCCGGGTCGCCGCGGGGACACCGCAGCCGAGGGCCTCGGCGGACAGGACGAAGGACTGCACGACGAGCAGGACCATGAGGGCCAGCGCCGACGGGTCCGCGGGCCCCACGGCGCCGTTCGCCTCGGCGGTGCGGAACTGGCTCGTCAGCAGGTCCAGGATCATCTGTTGGGTGGCGCCACGTCGCTCGATCAGGTACGGGATCAGCAGCTCGGGATCCGTCTCGATGATCCGCAGATAGAGCGGGTTGGTGCGGAACGCCTCCACCGTCGCGATGATGTGCTCGACGAGATCGTCGACCAGCCCGCCGTCCGGAGGCCCGCCGTCCGGAGGCCCGCCGTCCGGCCCGGCCTGGGCCATGGCCGACGCGGCCGTCACAACCTGGGTCCACTCGCGCGTCATCACATCACCGACCAGCGAGCGCAGGTCCGGCCAGCGTCGATAGAGGGTCATTCGGCTCACTCCGGCGCGGCGCGCTACCTCGGTCAGGGTGGTCCGCCGGACCCCGACCGCCAGCAGGGACGCCTTGGCCGCGTCGAGGACGGCCTCCTCGCCGGCGAGAGCCATCCGGCAGCCCTTCCTCCCGCCCGTCGCCACGGGCGCGGGGAGCGGCGCCGCCGCGCGGGATGTGTCATCGTAGGACGAGACCTTGTGACAATGTGACGTTGGCTGTCACACTGTCTCGTAGGAGATTCTACCGAGGCACCACCGGATCGGACAGGCGGTACGCACGCCGATGACGAGCACCGACGAGGCCCACGAGAAAGCCTGTGAGATCGTCCTGGCCGAATCCGTCTGGTGGGGCTGGGGCCCCGCCGAGGCGCATGACCCACTGCCCGATTCCACCCGCCTGCTGCTGGCTCGGCTCGGCATTCCCGCCCGTCCTCGCCCGCCCGTCCCGCTCGCCGAGGTACGCCTGCCCGCGTCGCGGCTGCCGGATCCGGCCCGGGCCGCGCTCGCGGCGGTCGTTGGGGACGGCGAGGTCCGGGTGGACGATGTCGCGCGCATCCGGCACTGCCGGGGCCGCTCGACGACCGATCTGTTGCGCCTGCGGGCCGGGGACGCCTCCGCCGCGCCCGACGCGGTCATCCGGCCCGCCGATCATGACGAGGTGCTCGGCGTGCTGCGGGTCGCGACCAGAGAGCACCTCGTGGTCGTGCCGTTCGGGGGCGGTACCTCGGTCGTCGGCGGCCTTGCGCCGCCCGAGCGTGGCGACCGTGCCGTCGTCGCCCTCGACCTCGCCCGGCTGGACCGGCTCGGCCGGGTGGATCCCGACTCCGGCACCGCGGAGCTCGGCGCCGGGCTGCGGGGCCCTCGGGCCGAGGCGTTGCTGGCCGAGCACGGTCTCACGCTCGGGCACGTCCCCCAGTCCTGGGAGTACGCCACCATCGGTGGCTACGCGGCGACCAGGTCCAGCGGCCAGGCGTCCGGGGGCTACGGCCGGTTCGACGAACTGGTCGTCGGCCTGCGGGTGGCCACGCCGGTGGGTGGCTGGGAGCTCGGCCGCGCCCCGGCGTCGGCTGCTGGACCGGACCTGCGGGAGCTGCTACTCGGCTCCGAGGGCGCCTTCGGGGTGATCACCCAGGTCGTGGTCAGGGTCCGGCCGCTGCCGGCCCGGCGCGGCTACGAGGCCTGGTCGGTGCCCGACTTCGCGACCGGCACCCGGCTGCTGCGTTCACTCGCCGCCGGCGACCTGCGGCCGACGGTATGCCGGTTGTCCGACGAGACGGAGACCGTCGCGGGGCTCGCGCGGCCGACCCGGTCGGGCGGCGAGCGCGGGGGCGGCGCCGTCGGCTGCTACCTGGTGACCGGCTACGAAGGCGACGATCGCGCGGTGGAACAGCGTTCCGCGGCGGTCGCCGCTGTTCTGCTCGCCGGGGGCGCCAGGCGGCTCGGCGCGGCGGCCGGCCAGGACTGGGAGCAGGGTCGGTTCCGGGCGCCCTACCTGCGCGACGCGCTGCTGGACCAGGGCATCTTCGCCGAGACCCTGGAAACGGCGGGATTCTGGACGGCGCTGCCCGGGCTGTACGCGGCCGTCCGAGACGCGCTTACCACGACGCTGGCCGCCGCCGGCCTGGCACCGGTCGTCATGTGCCACATTTCTCATCTGTACGCCACGGGGGCTTCGCTCTACTTCACCGTCGTCTGCGGCGAGGGCGACGACCCGATCGGGAGCTGGCGGGCGGCCAAGGCCGCGGCCACGGACGCGGTCGTCGCCACGGGCGGCACGATCACCCACCACCACGCGGTCGGAACGGAGCACCGGCCCTGGCTCGACGCCGAGATCGGCGATCTCGGCGTCGAGGTGCTCCGGGCGGTCAAACGGACGCTGGACCCGGCCGGCATCCTCAACCCCGGGGTTCTCGTCGCCTGAGGGCACTACCGGGCGCACCGGGTCGACCCGGGTCGACCCGGTGCGCCCGGGTAGACCAAGGGTGTGGAGACCATTGCCGCCTGTGTGGTTGTCCTGCTCTTCCTGCTGATCCCGGCGGTCATCGTCGGTGCGGCCCTGGGCTGGGCCTACCACCGTTGCGCGCCGCTGCGGGCCCGGGCAGCCGTCGAGGCCGCCCGGGAGCAGCGGGCCCACCCCTGAAGACCGGGGGCGCGGCGGCTCGGAGCGGCCGACCGGCTCCGCCCGGCCCGATCAGGCCGGGCGGAGCGTCGATCCCCGGGATGTCCGGACAGCGTCTCCGTCAGGATGAGGCCATGAGCACCGGACCGTGCGAGCCGGCTCCGGGTCACCCCGGCGGGCCGGGCGGTGGCGTCGACCGTGATCGTGACCATGCCGGGGACCGTGCTGGGGACCCGGAGTTCGCCCCGGCGACCCGCGGCCTCGTCGTCGTGGGACCGGGGGCGAGCTTCGGTTCCGACCTGTTGCGCCGGTTCGGCCGGGAGGGGTTCGCCCTGGGGGTCGTCTCCCGGTCTGCCGACACGCTGACCCGGGTGAGGGACGAGCTCGCCGAGGACGGCCTGGCGGTGCACGGCGCCGTCGCCGACGTCACCGACCAGCCGGCCCTCACCACGGCCATCCAGCGGGTGGCGGCCGACGTCGGGGGGCTGACGGTGCTCGTCTACAACGCCAAGCTCAGCATCCGCGGCGGCGCCCTCACGGTGAAGGCCGAGACGATGAACCAGACCCTTGCGGTGAACGTCACGGGCGCGCTCACCGCGGTGCAGGTGGCGGCAGACCTCCTCGTGGACCGGCCGGCCGCGACCATCCTGTTGACCACGGCCGGATCGCGCACCGAGCCGGTGGCCGGCCGGTTCGCGCTGGCGATCGGCAAGGCAGGCCTCGCCGCCCTCGCCGATGCGGTACGGCCGATGCTGGCCGCGCGGGGTGTCCGGCTGCGCACGGTGGTTCTCGACGGCAGGGTGGACGCCGCGGGCCCGCTACGTCCGGGGGTGGTCGCGGACCACTTCTGGCAGGCGTTCGCCGCCCCGCGGGGCGACGTTTTCCGGCTCGCACCGGCCAGACGGGCCACTCCGGTGGCGCAGCTCCCGCTGGAGGTGTGAGCTGGTGGCGGCTGGCGGCTGGCGGCTGGCGGCTGGCGGCGGCTGGCGGCTGGCGGATCATGCTCCGGGCGGCGACCGATGGTATCTGGTTTGCCCGGTCTGGTCGGTCAAGTCGGTAATCCGACACCGATGTCGCACGGATAGATCGGACCCGCGGCCGTGCGGAAAGCACGGAGCATGCGACGATCCGGCAGGGCCAGGCACAGGACAACCGCCAGGCGGACATCGACAGGGCGACGGCGTGCTCCGGCGCAGCATGGCAGGAGATGGACCGGTGAACGACGGACGTGACGGTGACGGGCAGCAGCCTACGGACAGCACCCATGGGATGCCTCCGGACGGTGATGGGACGCGGCCCGCGAACCAGAACAGGCCGGCCCGTCCGGGCGCCCCGGTGGGACCACCGCCGCCCGCGGACTCGTTCCGGCCGGCGCGGCCGGTCGCGCCGACCCGGAGGGGCGACCGGCCTGCCGGTTATGAGCCGCCGGCCGGTTATGAGCCGTGGGCCGGCTCCGGCGCTCAGGGTGGCTACGACGGCACCACGGTCCTGGGCGCGACGCCCGGGACCATGGGGATGGGGAACATCACCGCCCGCGAGGGCGGCGGACCCCACGATCGGCTGCCCGGCGCCGTCGGCGGGGGTGGTAAAGGCCCGGAGGGATTCGCCGGGGCGCCAAGCGGCGGCACGCCCGCCGTGCCCGCCAAGCCGCGTCGCCGGCGCCGGAAACTGCTCATCGCGCTGGTCGCCCTGATCGTCCTGTTCGTCGTGGGCGACCGGGTCAGCGTGGTGATAGCCAAGGATCAGATGCGCAAGCAGGTCGAGGCCGGCGTAGCCGAGAACATCAAGCCGGGTGATCCTGTCCCGACGGTCAAGAGCGTGAGCATCGGCGGATTCCCGTTCCTTACCCAGGTCCTGTTCGGAAAGTTCACCAACATCGGAGTAGAGATCGAGGGCATCCCGACGCCGGGCCCGAAGATCTCGTCGGTGAAGGCCAATCTGAAGGGTGTACACGTACCGCTCGGTGATGCCATCACCGACAATGTCGGACAGGTGCCCGTCGATCGCGTGCGGGCCACTGTGGGCATGACCTACAACGACCTCAACGCCTACCTCGCCGGGCAGCAGGTGCAGGTGGAGCCGGTCGACGGAGGAAAGAAGATCGAGGTGACTGGCACCGTCAACGTGCCGGTGCTGGGTACCCAGCAGGTCGGTGGGATCACGACGTTCGAGGTCCGGAACAACATGCTCACCCTGGTGCCGAGCGAGGTGAAGCTCACCGGAGCTGTGAACCTCGGATTCAGCGTCCCCGGAGAACTCCTGCCGTCCATCCCGATCCCGATCTCCGGTCTGCCATTCAACCTCCGCATCGTCGAGGCATCCACGAACGCGACCGGTCTCTCACTCACCGCAACTGCCGAGGACGTGGTGCTCCCGGCGTCCTGAGTCCTGAGTGGCGACCCTGAGCCCTGACATGATTTCCGCCACAGTTGTGCCGGTCCGGAATGCCTCGCGCGCGGTGGTCGAGCCGTACCGACCGCACTCCCCCCGGCCGGGGCCCGGATCGGATCCGGTCGAGGCCGCCTGTGGCCCCTCTCTTCCCGGACTACGTCCTTCCCGGAGTGCGTCGACCTGTCGACGATCGTTCGACGCGCGGCACCTCCCGGCGTTTCATCAGCCGATTTCTGGTGGTCGTCCGTTGGCTGATCGTCCGCTTTCGTGGCGTGCGTCCCGGGTGCCGCCGAGGCCTGCGGTCGCTGGTCGGATCGGCGACAGATGCCACTGTCGGGGACCGTCGGCCGTCATTCTCATAGGGTGCCGGACGGGGGACATGCGTCATCGTCGTCACTTCCGGGGCACGGTCACCGAGCTTTCGCGGCACGGTCACCGAGACGATCTGATCACCCAGGGTGACGCAGCCCGGAAGGTTTCGAGCAGGGCAACCGGTAAATCGACCGATCATGAGGCGGCAGGAACCCGAGAGATGCCCGGAAGTCGACGCGACGGCAACGATCGCCGTTCAGCTGGTGGTAAATCGTCACCCGGGGTGGATCAAGGTCATCCCTCGACGCTACGATCGGGCATCCGGCGTGATCGGGCGGCCCGAGTGGCCGCGCGACGTGGTGACCCGGCACGCCATGGTGGCACCGCAGTACCTGGTAAAACCGCACAACGTAGTGACACCGCACAACGTAGTGACAAGGTGGAGTTCGGCGGGACATCCCGGCCAGCGTCCCGTCGCGAAGGGGGAAACACGTGCAGACGACCTTCCTGAGAGTCGTCACCGAGGCCGGTGCGGCCACCGTGCCGGCCGAGGCGCAGTTCATCGTCGGCCGTGCCCGGACCGCCGACTACGTCATAGCGGACAGCCGGGTCTCCCGTCGCCATCTCCTCCTTGAGCAGACCGGCAGCGGGTGGGTTGTTCGGGACATCAGTTCCAACGGCACCTGGATCGACGGGCAGCGCATGCCCGAGACCGTCCCGGTGCACGCTGAGGTACGGCTTCGTCTCGGCACTCCGACCGGGCCCGAGGTCGTCATCCATCCCCAGGTGCCGGAAGGCCGCAGGCCGCTGGACGAGCCGGAGTACGACCCCGGTTACGACATGCAGACGATGCTGCCCAATGCCGCCGGTTACTCTCCGCCACGGCCCACGGGCTCCTCGCGAGGTGGGCGCGGGACCTCGCATCAGGGGCCGACCGATCCGTCCCAGCGCGGGCACGACTACGACGACCAGGACCAGGGCGAACGGGTGAGTGGCGTCACCAGCCTCGAGCAGGAGCACGAGCGGCGAACCACCTATCGGCTGCGCCCGGGCACGATGTCGATCGGCCGTGCCCGCGACAATGACATCGTCATTACCGACCTGCTCGCCTCCCGCCGGCACGCCGAGCTCTACATCGGCCGGTCCGGCCTGCAGATCGCCGACCTCGACTCCGCCAACGGCGTGTTCGTCAACGGTCGTCGGATCAACCGGGCGTCCGTCGGCCAGGGCGACGTCATCGCCGTCGGTCACCACGTCTTCCAGCTTGAGGGCGACCAACTCGTCGAGTACATCGACTCCGGTGACGTCAGCTTCGAGGCCGACGCCCTGAACGTCTGGGCCGGTCAGAAGCAGCTCATGCACGACATGACGTTCAAGCTGCCCGGCCGGGCGCTGCTGGGCGTCGTCGGGCCGTCCGGGGCGGGCAAGTCGACGCTGCTCAACGCGCTCACCGGCTTCCGCCCCGCGGACAAGGGCACCGTGCGCTACGCCGGCCGGGACCTCTACTCCGAGTACGACGAACTGCGGCGCCGGATCGGCTACGTGCCGCAGGAGGACCTGCTGCACACCTCGCTCACCGTCCGCAAGGCGCTCGAGTTCGGCGCCGAGCTGCGCTTCCCGCCGGACGTCACGAAGGCGGAGCGGCGCACCCGGGTCGATGAGGTGCTCGCCGAGCTGGGCCTCACCCAGCACGCCAACACCCAGGTCTCCCGGCTGTCCGGCGGCCAGCGCAAGCGGACCTCGGTGGCCTTGGAGCTGCTGACCCGGCCGACCCTGCTCTACCTCGACGAGCCGACCTCCGGCCTCGACCCGGGCATGGACAAGAACGTCATGGAGTCGCTGCGCAAGCTCGCGGACGACGGCCGGACGGTCATCGTGGTCACCCACAGCGTCGCCCAACTCGATCTGTGCGACTACATCCTCGTCCTCGCTCCCGGCGGCTATGTGGCCTACTTCGGTCCGCCGCAGGACGCGCTGCCCTTCTTCGGTAAGCGGGACTACCCGGACGTCTTCCTCACCCTGGAGGCGACGCCCGGGGCCGAGTCGGCAGCCAAGTTCCGCAACTCGCGCTACTACGTGCCCGCCTCGATCACCGCTCCGTCGGCCCGGCCGGCTCCCGAGGAGCTGCCGTCCCTGCGGCAGCAGTCGGTGATCTCGCAGCTCGTGACGCTGAGCCGACGAACAATGGCGGTCGTCGCATCCGACAAGTCATACCTGCGGCTCATCATCGCTTTCCCGTTCCTGCTCGGGCTGATACCCAGGGCCATCGGCGGGAACTTTGATCTCACGGCCGAACAGGCCAAACAGTTCTCGCCGAACTCGGATGCCCCGACAGTTCTTTTGATCATGGTTCTCTGTGCCTGTTTCATGGGCATGGCGAACTCGGTCAGAGAGATCGTCAAGGAACGGGCGATCTATCGAAGAGAGAGAGCCATCGGTCTGTCCCGGACCGCGTATGTCGGTTCGAAGATCCTCGTTCTTATCGTGATCACTGTCGCCCAGGCGATCCCGTTCACGTTGATCGGTCTTGCCGGGCGAACGCCGGACAGGGGCGTCGTGCTCGGGAACGCCCTGCTCGAACTGCTCATCGCCGTGATCGTGGTCTCGCTTGCGTCGGCCATGCTCGGGCTGGTGATCTCGGCGATGGTCGACAACGCGGACAAGACCATGCCGCTCCTGGTGTTGATCACCATGGCCCAGCTCATCTTCAGCGGTGGCATCGTGCCGGTGAAGGGCACGCCCGGTCTGGAGCAGATCAGCTACATCGCGCCGGCCCGCTGGGGCTTCGCGTCGATGGCCTCGGTCGGTGACCTGAACCGCATCACCCTGGCCGGCGTGCTGCGGCCGGACAACCAGAAGCCGGTGAACCCGAAGGTCGTTGACGACCCCTTCTTCGACCACAGCGCTTCGGCGTACCTCACCGACATCGTCGCCGGTCTCGTCGTCGGCGTCTTCCTCGTGATCATCACCTCCCTCCTGATTCGCCGGATGGACCCGAAGACCGTCAAACGCGCCGCCGCCGCACCGGTCAGCGGCCCACCCCGCTAGGCCCCTTGCCTATCCAGAGGTATAAATCAGGCACAAAAGCCTCTGGACAGGCAAGGAAGCCGGGAGCCTCGGGCGTCCGTCCCGGGTTCCCGGGCCGGCCGGCGGGGATTCACACTTCGGCAGGGCCACCCGCGCGGGCTCGGAGAAGTGCCATCCGGACGACTTTCGTCGTCCTCGCCGCTCCCGTCGTGACATCGCGCCAGACGCTGACGAAGTCCCCCTTCGCCGGGCAGCACGACATCGACGGGTTCGTCGGGCCGCCAGCGGGAGAGGGCGGGAAGGCCGTGCAGTCGGGCCGCGGTACGTCCGCAGATCGTCCCTGCCACGATCGACAGCGCCGCTCGGGCAGGGCTCGGGTTTCGTCCCGAACGGGCGGCACGGGCAACGTGCCCCGCACCGGGGAGGTCCAGCCGTGCCTGCGTCTACGAACGTTGATCGCTTGGTCCGACATCCCGAGCTGCCGGGCATGCCGACGGGTGATCATGCCTGCCTGCCTGCCTGCCTGCCTGCCTGCCTGCCTGCCTGCCTGCCTGCCTGCCTGCCTGCCTGCCTGCCTGCCTGCCTGCATGCCTGCCTGCGGGCGAGTGCGACGGCCTTCTCATGGGACTGGGTCACGTCCCCAGCGTCGATCACGGTTCGAGTATCCTGCCGGGCTCGTCCGCGATCTGTGCATAACCGACTCCTCTCGCCGGCTTCCTTGCCTGTCCAGAGGCTTTTGTGCCTGATGTATCCCGCTGGATGGGCAAGGAGCTCAGCCGGCGTTCCAACGGGCGTGGCCGTTGAACCCGCCGGTAGTGGTGAGCTTGCGGTCACCATCGTTCAGATCGTCCGGATTCAGAACGTAGAGCTGCCGGTCATCGGGGTTCGTGGGATTGCGCTGCCCGCTGAAGGCGATGCGACCGTCCGGCGCGTAGGCCGGGTCCTGGTCGTCCCCGCGCACCCGGGTGAGCTGCCGGGCGTCGGTGCCGTCCGAGTTCATCTCGAAGATCTCCAGATCGCCGTTCTTCGCTCGGGTGAAAGCGATCTTTCTGCTGTCCGGGGACCAGACCGGGTCCGAGTCCCCGTTACCCTGATCCTGCGTGATCGGGGTCGGCTGGGCATCCGGTTGGGTCGGGATCACCACGATGAAGCCGCGGTTGCCACCGGTACTGTTCGACCAGTAGGCGATCCGCTCGCCATCCGGCGACCAGGCGGGGTCGGTCGCCTGTGGCTTCGCGTTGAGCCGTCGCACGCTCGAGCCGTCCAGTTTCACCACATACAGGCCGGGGTTCAGCGTTCCGGTCTGATCCGTGGTGGAACGGATGACCAGGAAGCCGCCGTCGGGGGAGAGCGAGGGCCGGGCGTCGTCCGCGATCGTCAGCTTGGCGGCCGGGCCCAAGGTGAACAGCTGTACCGGTTTCCCGGAGCCATCGGCGGCGATCGCCTGCAGCGTATTCGGGCTGCCCTTCTTGAAGTAGACGATCGTCTTGCGATCGCTGCTGATCGCGGGCAGCATCTCCTGGTCCGGACCGGTGACGATCGGCTTGTCGTTCGCGAGCGGCCCGTTGTCCGTGACCTGCCCGGTGAACAGGTCGTAGTTGCCGTTGCGGTTGGACGCGTAGACGAGGGTGTCCTTGCCAAGCGGCTGGGCCGCCCTGGGCAGCGTGAAGGCCGCCGATTGGGCCGATTGGGTCGATGTGGCCGGAGCCCCGGAGACGGTGGCCGGATTGGCCGCGTCGGTCCCGGAGCCGCCGTCACCACCCGCGCTGAGGGCGAATACTCCCGCGAGGATCGCGCCGACGACCACGACACCTCCACCGACGAGCAGCGGGGTGCGGTTCCTGCTCCTGCCCGTGCCGCCCTGCCGGCCGGGGCCATCGGCTCCACCGCCCCCGGGACCCCCGGGACCCCCGGCGCTGGCGGGTAGCCGGGTCGGGGCGTCCTGGTCGACGGTGTAACCGCTGCTGACGGGGGCCGCTGCCGGCGCGGGGAATCCGGCCCCGTGGGGCCCGGTGCTGCCTGTGGCAGGGGTGCCTGTGGCCGGGGCGCCTGGGCCGGGCACCGGCAGCTTCCAGCCCTGCAGGACGTTCGTGACGTCCTGCGGGTTGACGGCGGCGGCGGCGTCCGGGCCGGTGCCCGACGGGTCGCCGAGCAGGCGCAGCATGAGCTGCTGGGCGCTCGGGCGGGTACTCGGGTCCTTGCGCATCGCGTGCCAGACGATCGGGCGCAGCGCCGGGTCGACGTCGTCGAGTTGCGGTTCCTCGTGTAGGGCGCGGTAGAGCAGCACCTGCGCCGAGGCCTCACCGAAGGGGTAGTGCCCGGTGGCGGCGAAGGCGACGAGGCCACCCCATGCCCAGATGTCGACCGCCGAGGTGATCGGCCGGCTCTCGATCTGCTCCGGGGACATGAACGCCGGCGTCCCGAGCTGCTGGAGATCGCCGGTGAGGTTGCTGCCGGCGTCCACTGCCCGGGCGATACCGAAGTCGATCACCCGAGGGCCGAACGGTGAGAGGATGACGTTCGCGGGCTTGAGGTCGCGGTGCACGATCCCGGCGCTGTGGATGGCGGTGAGCGCCGCGGCCACGCCGACCGCGAGTTGTTCGAGGTTGGCATCGGCGAGCGGGCCGTTGCGCTGGACGTACCGGGCGAGGGTCTCGCCCTCGATGAACTCGGTGACCAGGTAGGGCCACTCGGCGTCCGGATCGGCGTCGAGCACCTCGGCGGTGCAGACCCGGGCGACTCGCCGGGCGGTCTCGGCCTCCAGCCGGAACCGGGCTCGGAACTCGGGGTTTCCGACGGCCTCGTTCCGGATCACCTTGATGGCGACGAGCCGGCCCTTCCCGGAGCGGCCCAGATAGACCATGCCCATTCCACCCTGGCCGAGTTTGCCCAGCAGCGTGTACGAGCCGAGCTCGTGGGGGTCGTCCGGGCCAAGGGGGGCGGATCGTGCCGCCACACCCGCATCCGATGACATCATCGACCTGTACCCCCACCCGCCGCGTGCCGACCGCGGCCTCGCCCGGGAACGCCGCGCAGGTCGCGGGCCCGCCGGTGGACGCGCACCGACTCTTGATCCATCATGGAATTTCCCGATCAACCATTACGGTCAACCGCTGGGAAAATCTTAGGCGAGAGTGACCGGGCACCGGGCCGTCGGGGCCCCGATAGCCCCCGCCACCTCGATGTCAATGCAGCGACAGGCATTCGGCACCCGCGTGGCTTCCGTCCTCCGGTCACGTCCTGCCACCTCGTCGGCCGGGGGCCGACCAGGGTACGGTCGGGATCTGACCGGGGCCGACCGGGGCTGGCCAAGGTCCGGGCGGGGGAGTCTCCCGGGAACGCCGCGTCGCGTCCCCGGGAACCCCCCGAGTCACGGCCGAGCCGTCGCGGACCTCGCGGCATCTCCGATTGCCGGTCGGTCCACCGGCGACCCGGTCTGGTCCCGATCAAAGCGGCTGGCGGCCCACGCAACCCCGTATCTGTGCGGCCTTCGCCAAATGTGTCAGGAAGGGACGCTGAACGGCTGAACGTGAACGGCTGAACGTGAACGGCTGACCGCGCACGGCCGGCCATGGGTGGTCAGCCGTGCACGGTCGGTCTCGAACGGAGCCGAACGGTGCTACGCCCGATCATTCGACCCGACGACCTCCAGGACCTCGTCAACGTCCCGGCGGGGAGTGGGGCCGAGCGGTTGCGCACCCGGCTCGGGATAGCCGGCCCGCAGGATCATCTGGACGTGCCCGAGACCGCTGGTGGTGCCGCGGAACTGCTCCCGCATGCCCTCGACGTCGATCGCCTGCGACATCGGCGACGAGGCGAGACCGAGCAAGGTGGCGGTGAGCAGCACACGTTGCATCGCCTGCCCGGCGCGCAGCCGGTCGGCGGTCGTGTCCGTATCGGTGCCGATGATCAGGATGCCGGGCCGTTCCACATCCGTCTCGTCCAGCACGGTCCCCGCCTCGCCGACCACGTCGAGGTCCCGCATCGGAAACTCGGACTGGCGCGGGGCGTCGGTGTGGACGACTGCGCTGCGCGGGATGCCGTCGGCCGACGTGGACCCCGTTCGACTCCACGAGGCCAGTTCCTCCCGGTAGGCCGCGTTGTGCGCCTCGATCCAGTCCGCCCGGGACAGCAGGACGCTGACCTGGACGCGCAGCTCCGGGTCGATCGGCGCGGTAAGCCAGCAGCCCTCCGCCTCGGCCGCGGCACGCAGGCGGCTGATTACCTCGGTCGGCAACGGCTGGTCGTCGAACGGCCGGCGATCGGTGTGCCGCCGCGGGATGGCATCGGCCAACGCCCGCTCGTCGTCCTCGGCAGGCTGATGGCCGATCACCGAGATGGTGGCGAGCGGAGCGGAGCGGAAGTCGTCAACGCCGTCGGGTAGCGGCTCCACCACGGGGACCTCGCCGCGGGCCCGCAGCGCCAGCCGGGCGTTGAACAGCGCCGCTCCGCAGCTCAACAGCATCTGCCGGCCCTCGGGATCGGCGACCTTGAGCTGGCGGGTGCTGTCGGCGAGAAGGGTGAGCCGGCCTGCCTCCAGGCGCCAGCGCCACGGCTGCGTGTTATGGATGGACGGCGCTGCGGCGGATGCGGCGACCACCTCCCGAGCCAGGTCGGGAGTCAGGGGAACCAGCGCGGACCGTGCTGCTTTGGTGGACATCTCAGCCTCCCTTCTCTCAAGTGTCTACCCCCAGCCTGCCCTCCCGACCGGGTAGAGGGCATGTGCCGAGGGGAACAGCCGGGGGTGGACCAACGGCCGGCAGGCGGAAGTCGGGCGTCGGGTAGCGAGGCGTCGGGTAGCGGGCCCGAGACACCGCCGCGGACGTGGTGGGTGGGTACCGCCCCGCCGGGGCGGCATGGCCGGGGCGGAGTGATGGCGGGTATCGCGGGTAGTCCCACTGCATGGCTGGAACCGACACAGAAGCGGTGCTCGCCGAACTGCTCGCCCGGCATGGGCGGACCTACGCCGACGAGATCGGCGCCGACGTGCCGGCTGACACCGCGGAGGCGATGTTCAAGATGATCGTCTTTGCCCTGCTCGCGAGCGCGCGGATCCGCACGTCGATCGCGGTCGCCGCCTGCCGTTCCCTGATGGACGCCGGCTGGACCGACGCCGCCGCCATGGCCGAGGCGACCTGGGAGGACCGTACCCGGGTGCTGAACAGCAGCGGGTACGCGCGCTACGACGAGAGCACCTCTCGGATGTTGGAGGCGGCCTGCCGTTCCCTGATGGACACCTACGACGGTGATGTCCGCCGGCTGCGGGATGCCGCCGAGCACTCCCCGGACCGGGAGCGAGAGCTGCTACAGAAGATAAAGGGGATCGGGCCGGTCGGTGCCGACATCTTCCTGCGCGAGGCGCAGGCCGGATGGGACGAGCTGGTGCCCTACCTCGACGAACGCACCCGGAGAACGGCCGGAGCGCTCGGGCTGCCGACCGACCCGGCGAGGCTCGCCGCGCTGGTTGGCCGGCAGGACTTCCCGCGGCTGGTCGCCGCGCTGGTGCGGGCGCGTCTCGAGCACGACGTCACCGACCTGCGGGAGGCGGCGAGCAGGCCCTGACGCCAGTCCGGTCCCGACCCCAACCGGCGAGGCAGCAGGCAGGCAGGAGTCAGATAGGCAGGCAGGAGTCAGGTAGGAGGACGTGTCGATGACGACGCACGACGACAGGATTCAACGCAAGATCGCGTTTCTGGTGGCGCCGGAGGGCGTCGAGCAGGTCGAACTCACCGAGCCGTGGAAGGCCATCGAGCAGGCCGGCCTGAGTCCGGTGCTGGTGTCGACGGAGGGAGGCAGGGTGCAGGCGTTCCGGCACCTGAACCCCGCGGACACCTTCCCGGTCGACATCACGGTCGCCGAGGCGGATCCCGCGGACTTCGACGCGCTGGTGCTGCCCGGCGGAGTCGCCAATCCGGACGAGCTGCGGTGGCAGCCGGGTGTTGTCGAGTTTGTCCGGTACTTCTTCGACGCCGGCCGCCCGGTGGCGTCGATCTGCCACGCTCCGTGGACCCTGATCGAGGCGGACGTGGTCCGCGGACGGCGGATCACGAGCTGGCCGAGCCTGCGCACCGATCTGCGCAACGCCGGGGCCGAGGTCGTGGACGAGCAGGTCGTCATCTGCCGGTCCGGGCCGAACACGCTGATCAGCAGCCGCAGGCCGGACGATCTGCCGGCCTTCGACAGCGCCCTGGTGGAGCATCTCACCTCGGTGGGCGTCTGATCACCTCGGTGGACGCCCCAGCTCGGGATGCCGTTCACCGTGGATGCGAAGGAACCGCCGGAAACGGCTCCTTCGCCCGGGCTGCTCGCTACCTCGGATCAGGTGGGTCGCTACCCCGCACCAGGTGGATCATTGCGGGGTATCCCGTCGCCGGACATCCGTAACCTGGAACAGCGATGATGCGGCATTCCGGCCGCCGTGCCGGATGGCGCGGGCCGGCTCGCCGGGGTCGCCGTGGTCGTTCGTGGACACGCCGTCGTTGTCGTGGACATGTCATTACCAGGGTGGGGTCACCAGAGCCGGGTCACCGGGCGGGTCGGAAGATCTGCGGGGGAGGGGCTGTTACTCTTCCTGGCTCACCTGACGGCGTTGGCTCGCAGCCCGGGAAGCCGCAATCCAAGAATCCGACCGCGACCGGGAGGGAGAGCCGGTGCCGACCACGCAGGACGTCGAGCGCGCCCGTGAACAGGCGTACCTGGACACGCTGTACATCCGGTTGGACGAGGTCCGCGAGATCACCCGTGGGCAGCTGCGCCGGGTCCTGCTGGAAAGTGGCACGGGCACCCCCCAATCACTCGTGGAACGGGACGTGTTCGCGGCGACCCACGCCGACCGGCTCGCCCGCCTCGACGCCGCCGAAGGGCGGCTGTGTTTCGGCGCGATGGACTACGCCGACGGGCGCCGGACGTACATCGGCCGGATCGGCCTGTCCGACAGCGGGCAGGAACCGATCCTGGTGGACTGGCGGGCCCCGGTGGCCACCGCCTTCTACCGGGCGACGCTGGCCGATCCGCATGGTCTGGTGCGCCGGCGTCATCTGCGGACCAAGGGCCGGGAGGTCACCGGCATCGCCGACGACCCGTTGAGCCTGCCGGTCGACATGGCCACCGGCACCGGTAGCGGCACGGCCACGGGCAAGTCCGGCGGGGTGACGGCGTCCGGCGACACGATGCTGCTCGAGGCGCTGGCAGCGCCCAGGACCGGGCGCATGCACGACATCATCGCCACGCTGCAGGCCGAGCAGGACCGTATCATCCGGGCGCGGGCGAACGGCGTGCTCGTTGTCGACGGCGGACCGGGGACCGGTAAGACCGCGGTGGCGCTGCACCGTGCCGCCTATCTGCTCTACAACGACCGGGCTCGGCTCGACCAGTCCGGCGTGCTGGTCGTGGGGCCGAGTCCGGTGTTCCTGCGCTACATCGACCAGGTGCTGCCCTCCCTCGGGGAGACCGGGGTGATCTTCGCCACGCCGGGACGGCTCTTTCCCGGGGTCGACGCGCACGGCGTCGAGGACGTCGCGACCGCGGCGCTCAAGGGTGATCCGAGGATGGTCGAGGTCATCGCCGCCGCCGTCAGGGACCGGCAGCGGCTGCCGCGGCGAGAGGTGCTCATCCCCTACGACGATCGCATGCTGCGCCTCGGTCGCGACACGGTCGCGCGGGCCCGCACCCGGGCGCGGCGCAGCCGCCGCCCGCACAACTCGGCCCGTCGGATCTTCCTGCGCGAGCTGTTGGCTGAGCTGACCACCCAGGTGGTGAACCAGATCCCGGGCGGGCTGCTCGACGCCGACGAACGTGGCCAGATCACCCGGGACCTGTGGTCGGAGGAGGGGGTCCGTACGGCGCTCGACGGCCTCTGGCCGCTGCTGACCCCCCAGCGGCTCCTCGGGGAGCTCTTCGCCGATCCGGCGGCCCTGGCGCGCGCGGCGGGTAGCCGGCTCACCCCGGCGGAACGATCCCTGCTCGAGGACCGGCGGACGGCCGCGGCGTCCGCCCGGATCCCGGTGCAGCGCGACGGCGCGGGTACGGCGGGTACAGCGGCCGTCGATCGGGCCGATCGGGCGTGGACTCCGGCCGATGTGCCGCTGCTCGACGAGGCCGCCGAGCTGCTCGGCGACCCGGACGAGGAGACCGGCCGCGAGACCGCCCGCCGTGCCGAGCGGGAACGCGAGGAGGAGCGCGAGTACGCCCGGGGCGTGGTGGACATGCTCGGACTCGAGGGGCAGGTCGACGCCGAGGCGCTCGCCGAGCGGTGGAGCGGGCCGCGGGCGCGGCGCAGTGCCGCCGACCATGCCCGCGAGGACCGTACCTGGACCTTCGGTCACCTGATCGTCGACGAGGCCCAGGAGGTCTCGCCGATGTTGTGGCGGCTGCTGTGGCGGCGCTGCCCGGGACGCACGGCGACCCTCGTCGGTGACCTGGCCCAGACCGCCCGGCCGGGCGCGCCGGCGTCCTGGGGGGAGCTGCTGGGGCCCGCGGTCGGCGACCGGTTCACGGTCGAGCGGCTCAGCGTCAACTACCGCACACCTCAGGAGATCATGGATGTCGCCGCCGACGTCCTGCGGGCGCAGGACCCGACGGTCTCCGTTCCCCTCTCGGTGCGTTCGGTGGGCTGTGCCCCGACGGCGGTGCGCGTGGGCGACGTGACGGCCGACGAAGTCTCGGGCCTCGTCGGTCTGCTCGGGACTGGTCTGCTCGAGACTGGTCCGCTGGAGGACAGGCGGACCGTCGCCCAGGCGCATCCCGGGGACCTCGTCGCCGCCGTGGTGTACGCGGCGAGCCGGGCCGCGAGCGAGGTCGGTGACGGGCGGGTCGCCGTGATCTGCCGCCCGCAGGACATCCCGGGGTTGCGCGGCGCCCTCATGGCAGCCCTCCCGGATTTGGCGGTCGCGGCGGACTCCGTCGACCCCGCCAGCGCCGTCGGCAATGCTCTCGACGCGCCGGTGGCGGTGCTGAGCGTGGCGGAGAGCAAGGGTCTCGAGTTCGACGCGGTGGTGCTGGTGGAACCGGCCGCGCTGCTGGCCGGGCCGACCCGGGGGCTTGCCGACCTCTACGTCGCGCTGACCCGGGCCACCCGTTTCCTGACCGTGGTGTATTCCGGCGAGCTTCCGCCGGTGCTGGGCCGGCTTGCCCCGCGGTGACGTGCCCGCCTGCGGACGGGTTCCGGATCCGTCCGCAGGTAACAGCTGGCGGAGCATGATTCTGATTCCTTTGTCAGCCGTTGTTGGCAACCAACTTCTTGATGTTGGTCTCGACGAGTTCGACCTTGGCCAGAATCTCCCCGGCTGTCGCGGTCCAGACGAACGGCTCCGCAGTGGAGTTCCAGTGCTCGATGTAGTCCCGGATCTGTTTGATCAGCACCTTGACCGAGCTGAAGGTGCCCCGCCGGATCGGCTGCTTGGTGATGATACCGAACCAGTTCTCGATCTGATTGATCCACGACGATCCTTTGGGAGTGAAGTGGAACGTGATTCTGGGGTTCTCCTCGAGCCACTTCATCGCGTCGGGCGTCGTGTGTGTGGAGAGATTGTCGAGGATGATGTGGATCTCTTTGTCTCTGTGAGGATCAACGGCTTTCTTGATGAACTTCAGGAAGTCGTCGCCCGTGCGGGTGGGGTAGCATTCACCGAAAACCTTGCCCGTGCCCACATCGAGGGCCGCGAGCAGGTTGGTGGTGCCATGGCGGACATAGTCGTGGGTTCGCTTCTCGGTGGCGACGAAGTGCCAGGAGGCCGAGACTCCGATGGTGCGGGTGACGTACTTCCGCCATCTGTCGGGACGACCAGTGCCTCAGGCCCGTCTCCACCGGTGGAGTAGAGCGTGTGAGAGCGAGGACACGGCTGCGGATGTTCGCGGGGATCTGCTCTCGCGGTGCGGCGCGTGAACGGTCAAGGAGCCCGGCGCTTCCCTCGGATCCGTACCGCGAGATCCACAGGTTTACAGTCGGCAGCGAGACGCCGGCAAGTCTGACTATTTCCTCTTGATTCGGGCACATCACCTGAGCTGGTGACTTCTGACTCGCTGTCGGTCATCGTTTGATGATAGCTACAGTAGTGTCCTGAATCCTTAGTTCACGTGTAGATCGTATACTGCGGTTATGTCTGGGCCGCGTGCTGTGGAGATCGTGCTGACCGACGAGGAGCTGGAGGCGCTGACTGGCTGGGTCCGGGCGTCCGAAGACGGCGCAGGCGTCGCGGTCGCGGATCGTGCTGGCGTGCGCGGAGAGCGGGACGAACGGGCAGGTCGGGGCGTCGGTGGGGACGATGGCGAAGTGGCGGAACCGGTTCGCCGTCGACCGGTTGGAAGGGCTGACCGACGAGCCGCGGCCGGAGGTCGCTCTCCCGTGCCGCCGGCCCCGGCCGGCCTCGTCGGGGGCGGCAGTGTCTCCGTACGGTGGCCGGCGCACTGCGTCCGAGCCTTGGGTGTGTGCAACGTGGGGACGGACACGGGAGCAGCCTGATCACCAAAACATGCTGGTCAGAGACCTGGATATACGCCAACCCGATTGGTACCACCCCTTGGTTACACATGGCAAGTCGTACTCGCATGTCGGCCGTGAGCGCCGATGGGCGCGCATGGCGGTGTTCTGGGCGCGTAGGCGACGGCGGTCCCTTGCTCGGGAGGTTAGGCGGCGGGTGGTCGCCGGACGAGCACGCCCGCGATGAGGGCGGCGACCGCTGGCGGGACGGGCGGGGCCTCGGCGAGCGTTTCGGCCATCCAGCGCGCTACCGCGTCGGCGTCATCGCTGTCCGACTCGGCATCGTGGGCGTCCCGGGTGCTGGCCGTCGAGCGGAGCGTCGGTCCGCCGGCGCCCGGCACCGCCGTGGCGTCGTCCCTGTCGGTGTCCGCCGTATCGGTCTGGGGCGGCCCGTCGCCTGTCTGCGCTGGCTTGTCGTGCGAGTCGGCGGAGGCAGGACGGCGGAGACGGGACGGATCGACCACGGCACCTCACAGAACGGGCGGGGGAATTCGGTGAATAAACGCTAACCGCACTATCCGCTTTCGCCAAGTGCGCGCGTTACGCCCGCCGCCCCCGCCCGGGACCATGATTAGATAGGATGCCAGTAGAGGCATTAAAGTCTTGGCCCACTTGGGTACGGGTCAGATGCCCGCTGAGCTGCGCTGATGCGCCATCCCGGGTGTACCCACTAAGCGGGTACACCGTTGGGGCCTCCGTTGGGGCCGCGGACGGGGCATCGGTTGGGACATCCGGCAATTGGGGCATTTCATCTCAAAGCGCCCTCGCGTCTGTGAGCGAGATCACAGCAAAGAGGGGTTCCCTGCGGGCCTGCTGGCGTCCACGCTAGACGCCGCTGTCAGGAAGGTCCGACAGCTACGGTTGTCGCTCGCCGTAAAGCGCGCGAGCTGTCGTCGCTACCGGAGAACGGTACGGAAAGGGACCACATCACGCATCCGCGGCCCGCTCTTAAACTTTGAACAGTACCCGTTGGGTATTTCAGTCGCGGAGTGCTTGGGTGGGTGTGGAAGGGGCTGTGACCTGCGCCAGTACGGCATCGCAGACCCACCCGTCTTTACGGGTGGTCCGGTGGGCGGGCCGATAGGGGGTCCGGTGGGCGGACCGGCGGGAAGTCGGACAATTCTGACAAAACAAAATGTAGCGGACCTACGGGCGTCTGCGGGTCCACGGATGCCCAGCGGCCGGGGCCATGGCCGTCCAGATGTGAACACGTGACCTGTAGGGGTACGAGTCGGGCTGGCCTTGGGCAACCCTAGCGGAACCGGTGGCCTGCGCCAGCGGCGCTCTGCCGGGTAGCCGCTCAAACAGGAGATCGGCACGGCGACCGGTACGGCTACCCGATCGGCAGGGGGTATGCCGACACAGCGAGGCGCCCGGACGACGCCAGCGCGTCCGGCCGCGCCCTCGGCATCCGGGGCATCGCGGTTGGTTCCCGGCGGCGGCAGCGGGGGCAGGTGGCCGGTTGGCGCACGCACGTCATGGCGTCGATCACCAGCCGGTCCGCCGGCCGCATCCGCACGCGGTCGGAGGCGTCCACCAGCCGGTGAACGTCGGTGCCGTACGCGGTCGCCAGCAGCGCGAGAATCTGCGGGGTGAGCCTTCGCCGCGCGGACGTNTCCGGCCAATGCTCCAGTTCACACAAATAGGGACCGGTGATGGAAGCCCTGCCGTCCGGGTCAAGGCCGAGACGGGCCGCTTGCCGGTTGATATGGTCGGCGGCTTGTAGCTGCGTCCATCCGTGCGCGTGACGGAAAGCGGCGCGGGGACGGAGCCGATAACGTCGGATGAACTCATCTGCAATCTCGGTCTGGGTCATTCCCGCGTGCAACAGGTGGACCCGTAGCGCATTCTGTTCCGCTCTTCCACCAGCTCGCCCCATGTTCCCCCTTTCCCGGTCAGGTTGCGATGCGTCGAGCCGTGTGTGCGATGGCTTCGAGCGAGCGTCGGCCGGAGGGGGTCCGGTGCCACGGGTCCAGCGCGCGCAGCGCGTCAGCGACCCGCCGCAGGGTCTCCGGGTCGGTGCGGTAGACGACCGGCGCCGTGGGCTCCGGCCCGACCCTCGGTCGCCGCGTCGGCATCGGCGTAGCGGCCTGCGTCGGCGGCGGCGTGGCTTGCAAACCACCGGGGATCTCGGCCCAGACAACTTTTCCGCCGGTCTTTACTCTCCACCACGACCATCGGCGCGACAGCGCGTCGACCATCAGCAGGCCACGTCCGTCCTCACTGAACACGTCCGGGCTTTCGATACGGGGAGCGGTGTCGTTCCCGTCCCACACTTCGACAAGGACGTTCCCGCCTGTGGCGGTAAGCCGTATGGCCACCACGTCTTCCGGGCGGCTCGCTTTCACCGCATTCGAGGCCAATTCACACACGACGAGTTCGGCACTGCTGACGGCGTCCGGGTCCACCGACCATTCCGTGAGCGTGCGGACTGTGCTCGTGCGCACCTCGGGGACAGCGGCGGCTGTCGGAGGGAAGTGCGCCACGGCCACCCGGACCACCGGCGACGGCTCGGCCGCTGTCATGCCGAGCCCCTGATCATGTCTGGCCGGTGTCCGGTCGATATGGCACACAAGATCATCCCCGCCCGTCGTCGCTGGCCTGGCGCTGTCCCCGCCGGGCCTTGCCTTGCGGCGGTACGTCCGGCGGGGACAGCGGACTGTGCGGGGGACAGCCCGCGTCGTGGTGCGGCCTGCGTGACCTGATCTGCACGGATCGTCCCCTGCCAGGGCATCATGACCCTGTGCACTTCCGGATGCAAGTACGCTCGGAAGTACATTTGAACTTGTTGTGGTCCCTGTGGCCAGGGAGGGACGCGACGGTGCCAGACTGTGACGTCACCTGGTCAACATGCAGTGGAGGGGACGTGGCAGCACGATCGGGGCCAACGGTCCGACGACGCCGACTCGGCCTCGAACTACGGCAACTGCGCGAAGCGGCCGGTCTGACCGCAGCGGAAGCGGCGAAGGCCATCCGCGGTTCCGAGGCCAAGATCAGTCGGATGGAGAACGGACTCGTCTCGTTCCGCGCGATCGACGTCAGCGATCTCCTGCACGCCTACGGCATCACCGACGAGGCCCGCCGAGAGGCGATCCTCGCGCTGGCCAAGGAGACCCGACAGCCCGGCTGGTGGCACACCTACGGCGACGTCGTGCCGCGCTGGTTCGAGGTCTACGTAGGGCTCGAAGCCGAAGCGAGCTACATCGCGACGTTCGAGGTACTGCTCGTCCCCGGCCTGCTCCAGACCGCCGATTACGCCTGCGCGGTGATGCAGGCCGCGACGCCACAGGTCAGCGACGCGGAGATCGATCGCGCCGTCGAACTCCGGCTTGGCCGTCAGAAGGTACTGACCGCCGACCCGCCGCCGCAGCTCTGGGTGATCCTCGACGAAGCTGCTGTCCGCCGCACGGTGGGCGGACCGGACGTCATGCGCGCCCAGCTCGTCCACCTGATCGACATCTCCCGCCGTCCCGGTATCACGATTCAGGTGCTTCCATTCCGCTTGGGCGCTCACGCGGGCATGGGCGGCTCGTTCGTGCTGCTGGGCTTCCCGGACGGCGACAACGCACCGGAGATCGTCTACATCGACCAGGCAACCGGAAGCCTCTACCTTGACCGGCCCGGAGACGTCAGCCAGTACCGAGAGCGGATGGATAGGCTCCGGGCATCCGCCTACGATGAGAACGCATCGCGACGTGTGATCGCAGACGCGATGGAAGGTACCGACGATGAGCACGCTACGTGACAGCCAGCTTCACTGGCGCAAGAGCAGCTACAGCAACGGCAACGGCGGCAACTGCGTCGAAGTTGCCGACCTCCCCGACGGCGGCCGAGCCGTCCGGGACTCCAAGGACCGTAGCGGCCCGACCCTCGTCTTCACCGCCGCCGAGTGGGCCGCGTTCGTCGCGGGCGTCCGCGACGGCGAGTTCGACCACTGACACAGGACCGGCGACCACCGGTACTGGGCGTGCGGGCGTCGCTGGGCGGGGGGCACCCCCGCCCAGCGACGCCCGCTTGCTATGATCGCCGAGCGGGCACGATCAGCCGTGGCGACGTCATGGTGTGATACGGCTTTCCTTGCGCCGTCCGGAATTCGGCAGTCAGTCTCGGGGAAGGCGTTCGATCAGGTTCGCATCCCTGATGTTGCCATGGACGATCCGTTCCGCGTTCCCGTCCGCGTGGTTCCATTCCACGTCATTGTTCTGTAGTGGACTCCACACGGTCCCACTCCCATCGATCAGCAGGTACCCGTTCTTGCGGAACGTGTTGGACTTCACCGTGACCGATATGTTCGGGAGCAGCTCCTGAAGGCCCTTGACCGCTTGGTCGAATTCCCCATCCTCGATCTCGAAATAGCGGCGGTTTCTACTGCCGAGAGGGCCACTCGGCATGAACTGGAATAGCTGCCACTGTCGTATTCCGCCGAAGTTTGCCAGGGTCTCCGCAATGACTCCAAGGCAGCCGATGTTGTGCTTGTGGACGACTGTATTTACCCCGATCCGGGCTCCCGCAGATTCAAGAAGCGACAGGCATTCGACCTGGTCGGCAGCCGATCCGAACCTGCGAAACGAAGCGATCGTGTCATCGACGCCATCCAAGGGGATACCGACGAGGTCTACCAGTCGCGCGACAGCCTCCGGCTCGATCCTGGGTACCGTTCCGTTGCCCATGAAACGGATTCTTGCATCTCGCAGGAAAGCCGTCCCCACCGTGTCGAGATGAATGCGAAGGTCCAGTTCTCGAAGCCCTCGGAGCAGATCGATAACATCGGGCCTGGTAAGGGGATCGCCGCCGCCGACCGTGACCTTGCGAACACCGAGTTCAGCGTGGAGTCGCCGGAAAAAATTTAGGATCACCCCGGTCTCGACCAGATCCCGAGCGAGTAAGAGTTCGGTGATGGCGTGGGTGGGCGGGCCGAAGGCCCGGCCGGTGTTGCCGGTCGGGTGGTTTTCGGCTTGTGGGTGGGGTTAGGGCTCGGGCCCGTCGGGTGGGCCGTCCTGGGGTGGGTCGGTGCTGGGAGGGCTGCCGGTCTGGGTGGTGGTCTGCCAGGTGAGGAAGGGTTCGAGGGCGGGGCCGGCGGGTGCTTTCCCGCCGGCTGTGGCGCAGGCGTTCAGGTAGCCG